>JBKOWA010000334.1:0-8366 GCA_046724155.1 Actinomycetota bacterium | reverse complement strand
GGGAGGGAGCCGGCGAGCGAACCAATGGGCACAGCAGCCATGCGAACGCCGACACCGAGCGCCAGCGAGGTGTGCACGTGAGCGAGCTTGCGAGCAAACCGATGGGCACAGCAGCCGCAGCCGGCGAGTGAGCCGATGAGCACCACGAGAACGGGCGGGGTGTCCGGGTGACCGTCGAACCGCGGTGGGCGGCCCGGTTCCGGGCGCCCAGGGTCTTCCTGCCGGCGTGGGCCGCCGACGCGCCGGACCGGTGCATTTACCTGTCGAACGTGTCCGGCCGGCGGGAGGTGTACGCCTGGGACCGCGCCACCGGTGCCCACCGGCAGGTGACCGACCGCCGCAACGGGACCCGGCACGGCGCCATCGACCCGTCCGGCGACTGGATCTGGTGGTTCGACGACACCGACGGTGACGAGTGGGGAATCTGGCGGCGGGAGCCGTTCGGTGGTGGAGTGGCCGCGGAGCAGGCCGTCGCCGGCCTGCCGCCCGCCTACAGCGCCGGGCTGGCGCTCGGCCGGAAGGCGGTCGCCGCCGGCATCAGCACGCCCGACGGCGTCGCCGTCCACTGCGGGCGGTACGGCGAGCTGGCTTCGCAGCTGATCTACCAGCACGCCGAGTTCGCCGCGGTGGTGGGGCTGTCCCACGACGACACGCTGGCCTGCATCGTGCACTCCGAGCGCGGTGACATGCTGCACCCGGCGGTCCGGGTGGTGCGGGCCGACGACGGCGGCACGGTGGCCGACCTGGACGACGGCCCGCAGCGCAGCCTGGTCGCGCTCGGCTTCTCCCCGGCCGCGGGCGACAGCCGGCTGCTGGTGGTGCACGAGCGGCGGGGCCGCCAGGAGCCGCTGATCTGGGACCCGGTCCGGGGCACCGAGCGCGAGCTGCGGATCGAGCTGCCGGGTGAGCTGACCGCCGGGTGGTACCCGGACGGCGCCGCGCTGCTGGTCACCCGCGCGCACGCCGGCCGCACCGAGCTGTACCGGTACCTGCCGGACACCGGGCAGCTGTCCGCGGTGGACACCCCCCGCGGCATGGTCGAGGAGGCCACCGCGCGCCCGGACGGCACCGTCGAGTTCGCCTGGTCGTGCGCCTCGGCGCCGCCGGCGGTGCGGTCCAGCCGCGGCGCCGTCGTGCTGCAGCCGGCCGGCGAGCCGGCACCGTCCACGGTGGACGTCGAGGACGCCTGGGTGGACGGCCCGGGCGGGCGGATCCACGCGCTGGTGTCCCGCCCGGCCGGCGCCGGGCCGCACCCGACCGTCTTCTCGCTGCACGGCGGCCCGCACAGCCTGGACGCGGACCTGTTCAGCCCGGCCCGGGCGGCCTACGTCGACACCGGCTACTGCGTGATACAGGTGAACTACCGCGGCTCCACCGGCTACGGCGCGGCCTGGCGGGACGGGCTGATCGGCCGGCCCGGGCTGACCGAGCTGGCGGATGTGGCGGCGGTGCAGGACTGGGCCATCGGGTCCGGGCTGTCCGACCCCGACCGGTGCGCCATCGCCGGCGCGTCCTGGGGCGGCTACCTCGCCCTGCTCGGCCTCGGCGTCCAGCCGGACCGGTGGGCCCTCGGGCTGGCCCTGGTGCCGGTGGCCGACTACGTGGCGGCCTACGAGGACGAGATGGACTCGCTGAAGGCGCTGGACCGCGGGCTGTTCGGCGGGTCGCCGGAGCAGGTCCCCGAGGTGTACCAGCGGTGCTCCCCGATCACCTACGTGGACCAGGTCCGGGCCCCGGTGCTGGTGGTGGCCGGCGAGAACGACGCCCGCTGCCCGATCCGGCAGATCGAGAACTACCTGCTCCGGCTGGCCAGCCGCGAGGCGCCGCACGAGGTCTACCGGTTCGACGCCGGGCACGGTTCCATCGTGGTGGACGAGCAGATCCGGCAGACGGCGGTGCAACTGGACTTCCTGCACCGGCACCTACCCGCGCTGCGCCAGCAGCACGAGGCCCAGCCGAACCCCGCCTGACCCGGCCACTCGGCACCGGCCACCCGGCCGGACCGGCAGCCTTGACGCCGCCCTTCCCCGGAGGGAAATCGAAGACACTGACCTGACCCGGTTCGGCGTCGTCGGTCGATCAGCCACCGTTGGTGTTGGCGGTGGAGATGCCGAGCCGGGCACACGCCGTCAGGAGAGCGCGGTCGCCGCTGGCCAGCACGAGATCATCGTCGTCGATCTGCTCCGCCGAGGCGCAGTGCACCGCGTCGTAACCGCGCAGTGCCTCGGAGCAGGCCAGTTCGGCGGCCCGGCCGACGACGACGGAGTCGGCCTCGACGACGTCGAACTCCGCCCACATCTGGTCGAGTAGGCGGAGGGCAGCGCGATGGTCTCGTTGAACGAGCCGGCCAAGCCGCAGCGCCTGCGCCAGGGCGGCAGCGGTCTCGAGGTAGAGCAGCCTGGAGGTGACCACCGTGTCGGATAGGTCCCACAACTGCCGGCAGAACGCGCTGCCAGGCTCGGCAACGAGCAGCGGCACGAAGCCGGAGGTGTCGAAGTAGCCGATCACCGGCGCTGGTCGGCCACCAGGTCGCTCACCGTTCCGGTTGCGGGCACGGGCTGCGGCGCGGCACGCTTGCGCCGGGTCGCCGGGCGCACCCGACCCTCCGCCACCAACCGCTCCAGCGTGGTCGGCGTCTCGACCGGCACGATCCGCGCGATCGCCCGGCCGTGATCGGTGACGGTCACCGTGTGCCCCTTGCGCACCTCGGCAAGGTGTCTGCTCAGCCCGTCCCGCAGCGCGCGCACACCAACTTCCACGACAGCCTCCTGTGGCGACAATACATATGATCAATATAGCCACGTCGCGGTTTCTCGTCCACCGGGGCGGAGTGCCGGGCGACAGCTCCTCTACTCAGGCGCCGCCCAGGGGGTGCTTGTGGGTGTCGCGGGCGTGTGTGCGGCGCGACTCGGCGCCCGGGCCGCCGCGGCTTCGGGTACGGCTTGCGGGAACACCCCTTGGGGCACCGCCACCGGGCACCGCTCGGACGAGCTAGGCGGGGCGCGTCTCCTGCTCCACCCATGACAGGTAGTCTTCGCCGCCGCCGGTGATGGGAGTGGCGATGATCTCCGGAACGTCGTAGCTGTGCTCCTGCCGGATTACCCTCTCCAACTCGGCGTAGCGCTCGCCGGTCGTCTTCATCAGCACCTGCCACTCCTCGGCCGCCTCCACTTTCCCTTCCCACCAGTAGGTGCTGTGGATCGGCCCGACAACCTGGGCACACGCGGCCGCCCGTGCTTCCACCACCGCCCGGCCCACCCGCTCGGCCGCATCCCGCGAGTCGACCGTCGTCAGCACCTGAAGACAGGTGACAGCCATATCCACTCCTTCCACCCACACCATTCAGGCCGCCGGAAGACGCGTACGCCTCAAGGTAGTACCGGCACGCAGACCAGGACCGAACGCCCGCCGGGAACCCGGCGCCCACCCCGACGCCGGGGTCAGCGGGTGGTCAGCAGGTCAGCTCGGCGGCCACCAGCTCGGCGATCTGTGCGGTGTTCAGCGCGGCTCCCTTGCGCAGGTTGTCGCCGACCACGAACAGCTCCAGGGTGTTCGGGAAGTCCAGCGCCTGGCGGATCCGGCCGACGTAGGTGGGGTCGGTGCCCACCACGTCCGCCGGCGTGGGAAACACCCCGGCCGCCGGGTCGTCGAGCACGACGACGCTCGGCGCCTGGTCCAGCTCGGCGCGCGCCTCGGCCGCGGACAGCGGCGCGGCGAACGTCGCGTGCACGGCCAGCGCGTGGGTGGTCACCACCGGGACCCGGACGCAGGTGGCCGAGACCTTCAGGTCCGGGATGCCGAGGATCTTGCGCGACTCGTTGCGCACCTTCAGCTCCTCGCTGGACCAGCCGTCCGCCTTCAGCGAGCCGGCCCACGGCACCACGTTCAGCGCCATCGGGGCCGGGAACGGCGACGACCCGGCCGGCACCGCCTTGCGCACATCGCCGGCGACCGTGCCCAGCGTCCGGTCGCCGGCCACCGCGGCGATCTCGTCGTACAGCCGCTGCGAGCCGGCGGTGCCGGCGCCGGAGACCGCCTGGTACGAGGCGACCACCAGCTCGGTCAGCCGCCAGCGGCGGTGCAGCGCGCCGAGCGCCGCGATCATGGTCATCGTGGTGCAGTTCGGGTTCGCGATGATGCCGCGCGGCCGGTCGGCGATCTGCTCGGCGTTCACCTCGGGCACCACCAGCGGCACCTCGGGATCCATCCGGAACGCGCCGGAGTTGTCCACGACCACCGCGCCACGGGCCGCCGCGACCGGCGCCCACTCGGCCGACACCTCGTCCGGCACGTCGAACATGGCGATGTCCACGCCGTCGAACGCGGCCGCGGACAGCGCCTGAACCACCACCTCCACGCCACGGACGGGCAGCCGGCGGCCGGCGCTGCGCGGCGAGGCGACCAGCCGGATGTCACCCCACGGGTCACGCCCGGCCGCGGCCCAGTCGCTCAGGATGGACAGCATCACGCTGCCCACCGCCCCGGTCGCCCCCACCACTGCCAGCACCGGCTTGCGCCCTGCGTTCCCCGCAGTCACAGCGCCTCCCGCTCATCAACGCCAACCCCGGACTGTTCTGGACCCAGCCACGCGGCGGCCCCGCGAAGCGTGGGCCGCGTACTTAGGTACATAGCGTCAACGACCGGTGCCCGCGTAGACCACCGCTTCCTCGGTCCCGCCGAGGTCGAACGCCTCGTGCAGGGCCCGGACCGCAACGTCCAGGTCGGTGTCCCGGCAGACCACCGAGATCCGGATCTCCGAAGTGGAGATCATTTCGACGTTCACCCCGGCGTCGGCGAGGGCCCGGAAGTAGGTCGCCGAGACCCCGGGGTGCGAGCGCATCCCGGCACCGATCAGCGACACCTTGCCGATGTGGTCGTCGTACAGCAGGCCCTCGAACCCCACCGCGCCCCGGATCCGCTGCAGCGCCGCCATGGCAGCCGGGCCGTCATCCTTCGCCAGCGTGAAGGAGATGTCGGTGCGGCCGGTGCCATGGGTGGAGATGTTCTGCACGATCATGTCGATGTTGATCTCGACGTTGGCCAGCGCCTCGAAGATCAGGGCGGCCTCGCCGGGCTTGTCGGGCACGCCGACGACCGTGATCTTGCCCTCGCTGCGGTCGTGCGCGACCCCGGTAATGATCGCCTGTTCCACGGGCAACTCCTCCATGGATCCCGTCACGGTGGTGCCGGGCCGGTTCGAGAAGCTCGAGCGGACGTGCACCGGGATGCCGTACCGCCGGGCGTACTCCACGCTGCGCAGGTGCAGCACCTTGGCGCCGCAGGCGGCCATCTCCATCATCTCTTCGTAGCTGATGGTGCTCAGCCGGGCGGCCCGCGGCACGATCCGGGGGTCGGCGGTGTACACCCCGTCCACATCGGTGTAGATCTCGCACACCTCGGCGGACAGGGCGGCCGCCAGCGCCACCGCGGTGGTGTCGGTGCCGCCCCGACCCAGCGTCGTGATGTCCTTGGTGTCCTGGGAGACGCCCTGGAAGCCGGCCACGATGGCCACCGCACCGGCGTCCAGCGCCTGCCGGATCCGCCCCGGGGTGACGTCGATGATCCGGGCCCGGCCGTGCACGGAGTCGGTGATCACCCCAGCCTGCGAGCCGGTGAAGGACCGCGCCTGGTATCCCAGCGTGCTGATCGCCATGGCCAGCAGCGCCATCGCGATCCGCTCTCCCGCGGTGAGCAGCATGTCGAGCTCCCGCGGCGGCGGCAGCACAGACACCTGCCGGGCCAGCTCGAGCAGCTCATCGGTGGTGTCGCCCATCGCGGACACCGCGACCACCACGTCGTGGCCGGCACGCCGGGTGGCCACGATACGCTCTGCGACGCGCTTGATCTTCTCGGCGTCACCGACGGAGGAGCCGCCGTACTTCTGGACGACGACTCCCACGGGCACTCCTCAGGCCTGATACCCGGACGGCTCAAGCCTACCGAGCAGCGCCCGCCGGGGGACGTCACCCCAGCGCGCCGCCGGGGATGCGATGACCTGTCGGCCGGCTGGCCTATCGTGGTGCGGCCAGACCCACGCGAGCAAAAGGACGGCCGTGCCCACAAGACGAACCTGCCCGAGCGACGTTCCGCTGCACCCGCTGATCGCGGAGCGCTGGAGCCCACGCGCGCTCGACCCGTCCCGGACCATCACCGACGGCCAGCTCGTCGCGATCCTGGAGGCGGCCCGGTGGGCGGCGTCGTTCGGCAACCGGCAGCCGTGGCGGTTCCTGGTCGGCCGGCGCGGCGATGAGACGTTCGGCACGATCCACCGGCTGCTGTTCGAGAACAACCAGGTGTGGACGGGCAACGCCGCCGCGCTCATCCTGGGCTGCGCTACCACCCACGCCCCGGACGGCTCGGCCATGCCGCAGGCCCCGTTCGAGCTCGGGCTGGCGGTCGCCCAGCTCGCCCTGCAGGCCCAGGACGAGGGGCTGGTGGCGCATCAGCTGGGTGGCTTCGACGCGGACAAGGCGTCGGTGGCGTTCTCCATCCCGGACCACGTCCGGCCCTACGTGGTGGTGGCGGTCGGCTATCTCGCCGACGCCAAGACGCTGCCGGAGCATCTGCGGCCGGCAGAGCGGGGCCGCCGGGAACGGCGCCGGGTCCGGGAGTTCGCGTTCGCCACGCGTTACGGCCAGTCGCTGTACCTGCGCTGACTCGCTGGACCTGGTTGACCCGACCGCCCACCCCGGCTCCGGCGCGGCCGGCTGCCCGGTCCGCACGGCTGTCCCGCTGCCTGCTGTCCGGGCGCTGGGCGTCGGCCCAACGGACGGCGGCGGGGGGTGTGCTGGCCGCCCTTGACGGCCCCAGTAGCCTTTGGGCTTCGGGGATGAACGGATGCGGTCCGCTGCCTGCCTAATGCCCCCGGGCGGGGGCGATACCGCCTCTGTTCCCGCCTGTCCTCCGGCGGCGAGTGCGCCGTCCGATCGCTGAGCAAGAGAGGCACCCTGTGGACGACATGGTCGCAACCGGACCCGTCGGCTTCGACAAGATGCGCCAGATGCTCGCCAAGGCCGCGGAGCTCCGTGACCGCGAGCAGCGGCAGTTCTACGACACCCTGGAAGACGTCCGCTCCCGGCTGCGCTCGGTCGAGACGTTCGCCAACGACGGCGGCTCCCGGCTGCCCCAGCTGCAGGATCACGTCAGTGGCATGCGCGACCGGCTCCAGCTCCTGCCGGACCGCACCGAGATCAGCGTGATCGCCGAGCGGCTGGACGAGGCGCTGTCCCGCATTGACGCCCAGGACCAGGTGCTGGCTGAGGTCAGCGGCACGATGGCCACCCTGGTGGACCGGATGTCCCGGCCGATCGAGCAGCTCGACGCCCGCCTGGAGGGTGTCAGCGGCCGGTTCGACGGCGTGTCCGGCCGGCTGGACGGGCTGAACGACCGGCTCACCCACCTGCACAGCCGGCTCGACGACGTCGACGGCACCATCTCCCGGCACGCCGTCCAGCTCGAGGCGCTGCCCGCCGAGCTGGACATGCCCTCCGTGCACCGGCGCTTCGAGGACCTGGGCGGCGGCCTGCAGGCCCGGTTCGACGAGCTGCTCACCCAGCCCGGGCTGGACCCGAGCGAGCGGCTGGACGACCTGGCCGCCCGGCTGGAGGCGCTCACCCAGCGGCTGGAGACGGTCACCACCCGCCTGGATGTCATCGAGGACAACGTCAAGGCCGAGGTCACCACGCTGTCCGGGGTGGTCGAGCAGGGTATCGAGAAGATCGAGGGCAGCGTCGTCGCGCGGCCCGACCGCGAGGAGATCAACAACGCCCTGCGGATCAACCACAGCGAGTCCGAGCACCGCATCACCAGCCAGCTCGACGAGGCTCTCGCTGCGCTTGCCGAGATCATGCTCGGCCGTTCTTCGAAGGTGTCGATGCCCAGGGGGCGGAAAAGTGGCCGCGATGAAATGGAACTGGAGGACCTGGAGGCGGGCGTCTGACGGCGCCGGCCGGTCCGGGTCGAAGAAGCAGCCGGTCGAGCCGGCAGGGTCAGCCGACCCTGCGGCGACCGCAACCGTGTCGGGCGACGCGGCCTCGGATGGCTCCGAGGCTGTGCCCGCCCCGGAGAAGCCAACCGCTGAAGGGCCCGCTCTCGAGGGTTCTGAGGGTACCGCCCCGGGGGTTGACGCCGAGGTCGGGGCCGCCGCGGCGGGTCCGACGGAGGCCCATGCCGTTGTTCCCGACGCTGCCGCCCCCGACGCTGCCGCCTCTGACGGAGCGGCAACCGTGGACGGCGACCTCAAGGGCCCGGCCGGCCCTGCGTCGGGTGCCGAGGTCGGGGCCGGTGCCGAGGTCGGTGCCGGTGCGGCGGGCTCGACGGTGACCGACGCCGTTGTTCCCGACGCTGCCGCCCCTGCCGGGACGGCA
>JBKOWA010000311.1:0-2696 GCA_046724155.1 Actinomycetota bacterium | reverse complement strand
GGTCGCCCGAAGGCGGGCCGGGCGAACGCCGGCCGGGCAGAGGCGGGCCCCGGTGCGGCGGGTACAGGGTGGGCTGCGGGTTTCCGGGTCATGGCGGTGGGCGGCTCCGTCGGGTTGGCTGGACAAGCGGAGTCGGCGTTCCGTATAGTTCTAACCGGGGCGCTGGTTCCGATTCGATTGTATCGGCCGCCGCGGGGTGCGCCCCCTACCAAGCCCAACCCCCGAGCTGGATGGAGCCCGATGAGCGACCCCGTTACCCACTGGACCGCGGCCGACGTGCCGGACCAGACCGGCCGCACCGCGATCGTCACCGGCGCGAACACCGGCATCGGCTTCGAGGCCGCCGCGGTGCTGGCCGCCCGCGGCGCCACCGTGGTGCTGGCCTGCCGCGACCTGGACAAGGCGAAGCTGGCCGCGGACCGGGTCGCCGCGAGCGCGTCGGGTGCCGCGGTCCAGGTGCAGCGCCTCGACCTGGCCGCGCTCGCCTCGGTCCGCGCCGCGGCCGGCGAGCTGCGCGACCGGTACGACCGCATCGACCTGCTGGTCAACAACGCGGGGGTGATGTGGACGCCGCGGCAGACCACGGCGGACGGCTTCGAGCTGCAGTTCGGCACCAACCACCTCGGCCACTTCGCGCTGACCGGGCTGCTGCTGGACCGGCTGCTGGCGACGCCCGGCTCCCGGGTCGTCACCATCAGCAGCATCGGCCACCGCACCGGGCGCATCCACTTCGACGACCTGCAGCTCGAACGGCGGTACGGCCGGCACCGGGCGTACGCCCAGTCCAAGCTGGCCAACCTGATGTTCACCTACGAGCTGCAGCGCCGGATGGCCGCCGCGGGCGCCGGCACCATCGCGGTGGCCGCGCACCCGGGCGGGTCGCGGACCGAGCTGACCCGCCACCTGCCGCGCGGGCTCAGCAGGGTCAACCGGCTGGTCGAGCCGCTGTGGGCGCAGAGCGCCGACATGGGCGCGCTGCCCACCCTGCGTGCCGCCACCGACCCGAGGGTGCAGGGCGGGGAGTACTACGGCCCGGACGGGTTCGCCGAGGGCCGCGGCCACCCCAAGCGCGTCGGGTCCAGCCGGCGCTCGCACGACGCCGAGGCACAGCGCCGGCTGTGGGCGGTCTCCGAGGAGCTCACCGGGGTCGGCTACCCGGTCTGACCGCCGCAGCCCCAGAAACCTCGCAGCCCCAGAAACCCCGCAGCCCCAGAAACCCCGCAGCCCCAGAAACCCCGCAGCCCGGCGGTCCCGAACCCCCAACCCCGGCACCGCCAGGGCCGGCGACCACGCGGCACCCTAGCTGCCGGCTGCCGTCGCCCTGCCCCTGGCCGTAACGGGCCGCTGTCCGGGCACGACAGGGCCGAAGTTCCCCTTGGCGGGCGGGCTCCGGCAGCGGATCGTGGAGATGTCGGCACCGTACTGGGTCGGCAACCGCGCTGGCCGGTAAGTGGGCACGCGAGGCCGGCGGGAGGGAAGGCGTTCGGCGATGTTCTGGCACGACCGCATGAGCGGGTGGGGCTACGGGCTGATGGCGTTCAGCTCATTGCTGTTCTGGGCGCTGGTGATCACCGGGATCGTGCTCCTGGTCCGGTACCTCGGCCGGACCACCGGGCAGCCGCCGGGTGGCGACCGGCGCTCGGCCGAGCGGATCCTGGCTGAGCGGTTCGCCCGCGGGGAGATCGACGAGGAGGAGTACCGGCGGCGGCTGGAGACGCTGCGAACCACCGCAGACCCCGCTGCCCGGCTCTGACTCGGTACTGGGCGGCGGGGTGGCCTGGATCGACCGTCTCCCGAGTCACCCGACGGCTGGACCGCTGGCCGCAGCGTCATCTCCGCGATCCTCCTCGCCATCCCGAGGACGCGTTCCGCGCGCCTGCCAGACGTTAGTCACGGCTCACGCCGGGTACCGGTCTGCCATGGGCAGCGGAGGCCACGACCCCGGTTTGACGGAGACCGCCAAGCGGGTCGCGGTGGCGCTCAAGCGGACCGAGGTGCCGTTCGCGCTGGGCGGCGGCTGCGCGTCGCACGCCAGGGGCGGGCCCGGCTCCGAGCACGACGTCGACTTCTTCATCTGCGGGGAGGACGTGGAGCGCAGCCTGACGGTGCTGGCCCAGGAGGGGTTCCGGGTGGTGCGGCCGGCCGAGGACTGGCTGGTCAAGGTGTACGACGACGACGTCATGGTGGACCTGATCCACCAGGCCGCCGGCCGGCCGGTGACCCGGGAGATGCTGGCCAGGGCCGAGTTGCTGGAGGTCGGCTCGGTGCGGATGCCGGTGCTGGCCACCACCGACCTGGTGATCAACAAGCTGTCCTCGTTCGGCCCGCACGCCTGCGACTTCAGCCGGCCGCTGGCGATGGTCCGGGCGCTGCGCGAGCAGGTCGACTGGCCGACCGTACGGACCGAGACGAAGGACAACGACTACGCGTTCGCGTTCCTGGTGCTGGCCGAGCGGCTCGACCTGGTCCCGAAGGAGATCGAGTGACCGAGCACGTGCCGGACGCCAGCGAGGAGGGCCGATGACCGGGGACCCGCCCCGACACCCCGCCGCCCAGCACCCGGCGGCCCGACACCCGGCTGCCCGACACCCGGCGGCCCAGCACCCGGCGGCCCAGCACCCGGCGGCCCAGCACCCGGCGGCCCAGTACCCGGCGGCCCAGTACCCGGCGGCCCAGTACCTGGCGGCACACATCCA
>JBKOWA010000151.1:0-4294 GCA_046724155.1 Actinomycetota bacterium | reverse complement strand
GTGCTGTCGATGGCGGCCTGCAGGTCGGTGCGCCCGGTGGAGGCCCAGCCGCCGTCCGGCTCCTGCCAGGGCCGACCCTGGGGCACGGCGCCGGCGTCCGCCAGGCCGTCCGGCCCGGACAGCGCGCGCACGTGCTCCAGCAGCCGCGGGTCCAGCCACGGCACGCCGGCCAGCACGTACGGCGGGTACGCGGTGAGCCGCTCCCGCAGCGTGTAGCCGGCCCCGGCGGTCACCCCGGCCAGCGCCTCGACCTGGGGCCACGGGCGTTCGGGGTTGACGTGGTCGGGCGTCAGCGGCGACACCCCGCCCCAGTCGTCGATGCCGGCGTCCAGCAGCTGCCGGCACTCGGCGAGGTCGACCAGGTTCGGCGGTGCCTGGACCCGCATCGACGGGCCGAGCAGCAGCCGGGCCACCGCGATGGTGGCGAGGAAGTCCGCCAGCGGCAGGTCCCGCTCGTCGCGCATCGCGGTGTCCGGCTTGGCCCGGAAGTTCTGCACGATCACTTCCTGCACGCTGCCGTACTCCCGGGCCACCGCCCGGATCGCCAGCAGCGAATCCACCCGTTCGGCCGGCGTCTCGCCGATGCCGACCAGGATCCCGGTCGTGAACGGAACGCCGACCCGGCCGGCGTCCGCCAGCACGCGCAGCCGGACCGCGGGCTCCTTGTCCGGGCTGCCGTAGTGCGGCCCGCCCGGCTCGGACCACAGCCGGGTCGCCGCCGTCTCCAGCATCATCCCCATGCTCGGCGCGACCGGCTTCAGCCGCTGCAGCTCCGACCAGCTCAGCACGCCCGGGTTCAGGTGCGGCAGCAGTCCGGTCTCCTCCAGCACCGCGACCGCGACCGCGCGCAGGTAGTCCACTGTGGAGATATATCCCCGCGCCTCCAGCCATTCACGGGCCGCGGGCCAGCGCTCCTCCGGTCTGTCACCGAGGGTGAATAGGGCCTCCTTGCAGCCGAGCGCGGCACCCCGCCGGGCGATATCGAGCACCTCGTCCCGCTCCAGGAAGGCGGCCGGCACCCGGTTGGGTGTGGTGGCGAACGTGCAGTAATGGCAACGGTCCCGGCACAGCCTGGTCAGCGGGATGAACACCTTCCGGGAGTAGGTGACCACACCCGGCCGCCCGGCGCTGGCCAGCCCGGCGTCCCGGACCCGGGCGGCCGCGGCCATCAGATCGGCCAGGTCCGCGCCGCGCGCCGCCAGCAGCACCGTCGCCTCGGTGGCGTCCAGGGTGACCCCGTCGCGGGCCCGCCGCAGTGCCCGGCGCAGGGAGGCGGCCGAGGGGAGAGACTCGAATGGTTGCGCATGCACCGACACGGCTCGAGCCTACGTTTCCGCACCGCAGTTCCGGCACCGGGCAACACTCGACCATCTGCCGAATGCGTTACTGGCAAACGGCTCAATCAGGTCTCAGTGAATGCCGTTCTAGTCCCGAACGAGTGAGAGATGACACCGCCTCGGGCCCTACCGGGAGACATGTGGGATCTGACACAGTTAGTAACCAGACACGTACTCAAGATCACCGGTGCGGCGGCCGGGTGCACTCTGGGGGATCGAACGGGTGTCACGTCACGTTGACGGTGCCGACCGGCCAGTCCGCCCCGCCGGCACCGCTGCCCAACTGTCCGGTCTCGCCCTCTCGGCGGCGGCCGCCGCCACCTGCGCCGGGTTGCCGATGCTGGTGCCGGAGGCCCGCGGTCTGGGGATGGCGCTGTGGGGCTGCGCCGGCCTGCTGATCGCCTCGGCCGGCCTGGTCGCCTGCTCGCGGGACCTGCTGACCAGGCAGCTCGGTGTGGTCGAGGAGCGGGGCCGCCGGACCACCGCGGAGAAGCATGCGATGGCCGAGGCGCTGCGCCGGGAGCGTGACTTCACCGCCACCGTGCTGGACACCGCCGGAGCGCTGGTGATGGTCGTCGACCGGACCGGCCGGATCGTCCGGTTCAACGACGAGTGCGAGCGGCTGACCGGCTACTTCGAGGGCGACATGGTCGGCCGGCCGGTGTGGCACGTGCTGGAGCCGGCCGACGGCCGGATCATCCAGGCCGCGATGGAGGCGCTGGACGGCGGGCGGGTGCGGGTCCGGCCGGACTCCTCGCACCGGGCCGAGGTGGCCTGGCGGGACCAGGGCGGAGCCCGGCACCGCATCGAGTTCACGATCACCGTGCTGCTCAACCGGCTCGGCGAGATCGACTACTTCGTCGCCACCGGCGTGGACGTGACCGAGCAGCGGCGCCACCACGAGCACCTGCTGCAGCTGGCCACCACCGACCCGCTGACCGGGCTGATCAACCGCACGACGTTCCGGCAGACCCTGGAGTTCGCACTGGACCAGCAGGAGGGCCGGGGCGCGGCGCTGCTGTTCTGCGACCTGGACGGGTTCAAGGCGGTGAACGACTCACTCGGGCACGCGACCGGGGACGAGCTGCTCGTCGCGGTCTCCAGGCGGCTGCGGGGGCAGGTGCGGCAGCCGGACGTGGTGGCCCGGCTCGGCGGCGACGAGTTCGTCGTGCTCTGCCCGGGGCTGGACGAGATCTCCGCGCACCGGCTGGCCGAACGGATCCGCCGCGCGATCGCCGAGCCGTACGGGCTGTCGACCGGCGGCATCACCATCGGCCTCAGCGTCGGCGTCGCGGTGGCCGCGGCCGGTGCCGCCCCCGAAGCGGTGCTGGCCCAGGCGGACGCCGAGATGTACCGGGTCAAGCAGCGCAGCAAGAACGGGCGCCTGCCGGCCGAAAGCCTGACCGGGCGCCGCGGGACGCCCACGCCGGAGCTGCAGGCGCCCTCCGGCTGACGCCGGGGCCAGCGTGGGCGGCGCGACCGGATCGGGCCCCCGGCCGGCCTGGCCGGGCGCCATGACACGATGGCCGGCGTGAACGTGGTGACGCTGGCCGGCGGCATCGGCGCGGCCCGGTTTCTGCGCGGGGTGCAGGCGGCGCTGGCCGCCGACCCGGACGCGCAGCTCACCGTGATCGGCAACACCGGGGACGACATCACCCTGCACGGGCTGCGCATCTGCCCCGATCTCGACACCGTCATGTACACCCTGGGCGGCGGCATCGACGACGAACGCGGCTGGGGCCGGGCCGGCGAGACCTGGGCGGTCAAGGACGAGCTGGCCGCGTACGGCGTGGAGCCGACCTGGTTCGGCCTCGGCGACCGGGACCTGGCCACCCACCTGGTGCGAACCCAGATGCTGGACGCCGGGTTCCCGCTGTCCGAGGTCACCCAGGCGCTGTGCGAGCGGTGGCGGCCCGGGGTGCGGCTGCTGCCGATGTCCGACGACCGGGTGGAGACCCACGTCGTGGTGGACCTGCCCGGCGAAGGGCGGCGGGCGATCCACTTCCAGGAGTGGTGGCTCCGGCACCGGGCGGCGCTGCCCGCGCAGGCGTTCGTGCCGGTGGGCGCGGACAACGCGAAGCCGGCGCCCGGCGTGCTGGAGGCGCTCGCCGCCGCCGACGCCATCCTGTTCGCCCCGAGCAACCCGGTGGTGAGCGTCGGCACGATCCTGTCCGTGCCCGAGCTGCGGGCCGGGCTGGTCGCGGCGGCCGCGCCGGTGGTCGGGCTGTCCCCGATCGTCGGTGGCGCGCCGGTGCGCGGGATGGCCGACGCCTGCCTGGCCGCGATCGGGGTGCCGACCTCCGCGGCCGGGGTCGGGGCGCACTACGGGGCCCGCTCGGCCGGCGGGCTGCTGGACGGCTGGCTGGTGCACACCACCGACGACGACACCGAGGTGCCCGGCGTCCGGGTGCTGGCCGTGCCGCTGCTGATGACCGACCTGGCCGCCACCACCGCGATGGCCCGGGCCGCGCTGGACCTGGCCGCCGGGCTGGCTCCGCGATCCGGGCTGGCCCCGTGATCCAGGTCCTGCCGGTCACCGGGCTGCCGGAGTTCCGGCCGGGCGACGACCTGGCTGCGGCCATCGCCGCCGCGGCGCCCTGGCTGGCGGCCGGCGACGCGGTCGTCGTCACCTCCAAGGTGGTATCCAAGGTGGAGGGCCGGCTGGTCCGGGTCCCGGGCGGCCCAGCGGAGGACGCAGCGGGCGGCGCGGACGCTCGGGAGCGGGCCCGGCTGGCCGCGGCCGCCGCGGAGGCCGAGGCGGTGCTGGCCACCCGCGGCACCACCAGCATCGTGCGCACCCGGCACGGGCTGGTGCTGGCCGCGGCCGGGGTGGACGCGTCCAATGTGGCGCCGGACGAGATCGCCCTGCTGCCGGAGGATCCGGACCGGTCCGCGGCGGCGCTGCGTGCGGCGCTGCGCGAGCGGCTCGGGGTGGACGTCGCGGTGGTCGTCAGCGA
>JBKOWA010000384.1:0-5215 GCA_046724155.1 Actinomycetota bacterium | reverse complement strand
GGAGTGGCCCGATCAAAGCGTGGCGGAGCCGTCCTCGCGCCGGAGCGCGTGATCCTCGACTCGGGGGCCGTCATCGCCTGGTCCCGGGGCGATGTCCGGGTCCGGGCCACGGTGCGTCGGGCGGTCGAGTTCGGCCTGGACCTCCGGGTGCCGGTTGTCGTGCTCGCCGAGACGCTGCGGGGCTCCGCACGGGACGCTCCCGTCAACCGAGTGCTGAAGTCCGTCGACGTACTCACGACAGTTGAGACTGTCGGCCGCGCCGCAGGCCGACTCCTGGGCCGGACCGGCGGCGAGAACACCGCAGACGCACTGGTCGCCGCCGAAGCCGTCGAGGCCGGGGCGACCACGGTGCTCACCACCGACCCGGACGATCTGGCCACGCTCCTTGCCGACCAGTCGGAGATCACCGTCCGTCGGGTCTGACCCGTTAGGGCACATCGGAGGTCGCCAGTCGGCGTGAAGCCCGCTTTGGTGGTGCAAGCGCGCCGCCGTCTCCGGCGTGAGGAGCAGCCACGGCCAACGACCGCCTGATACCAGCCGACTCGGCGCAGCTTGCCGCGCCCGGCCCGCCAGGACGGGCGAGATCGGACGACCTGCCGGCGCACAGCACCGCGAGTCGGCGGCGCAGGATGAGAATCTCGGCCTCCTCGGAGGCGCTGCTGCGGGTGAGCCAGGCCAGTCATTCCGCCGCCCGCAGGACCAGTGAGCAGTCATGGTGCCCCGAACCGACGATCATGCCGACCCCTCCTAGCAGCAAACGGCAGGTCAGACTGCACAGACGACGTTCTCGGCACCGGCAGGCCGAGCCGGATGCGCACCTTGGTCATCGACCCTCCCAGGACGCGGTGCTGCTCACCCCGCACCCGCGGGTCGGCCGGCGGCTGTATCTCGGCGGCCGCTTCGAGGATGACGCGTCAGTCGTGGAGGCCGCTTTGCGAGAGGCGGTCGAGGAATGCGGCATCCCCGACCTCAAGCTGGACCCGCAACCGCTGCACCTGGCCGTGCATCCGGTGACCTGCTCGCTCGGCGTGCCGACCCGGCACCTGGACGTGCGCTTCGTGGCCGTGGCCCCGCCCGGCGCCGCACCGGCCATCAGCGCCGAGTCGCTGAACCTGCGCTGGTACCCCCCGGGACCGGCTGCCCCGCTGACCGGCGTGGACGTGCCCGAGCAGGTCCGCCGCGCGTTCGGTCGAATCGGCTGACGGGCCGGCGAGCACAGGAAGGTCTTGGGTGCCGCTGCGGCGATCTCGCGGCGGTCATGATCAAGAGGTTGTGACCGGGATCAACGACCGAGCCGGTGGGCTGGCTGGTCGTGGTGTGTGGTGGCCCCAGCCGAACACGCTGAAGGGTATGCCGTCTCGGTATCCGAGGATTCCGGCGGCGGGGTAGGGAATCATTTCTTCCGGGAGTTCGGTGAGGGGGAACCAGCCCAGGGCCGAGCATTTGTCGGGTTCTTGGTTGGTAGGTTCACCGTGCCAGCGGGTGGCTTCGAAGAAGAATCCGACGCGGGGGTGTTCGTCGTCGTGCTGGACGTGGATGGCGTGGACGCAGCGCAGGTCGTCAGGGTCGACGATGACACCGATTTCCTCGTGGGCTTCACGGATGACTGCGTCCACGATGGATTCACCGGTTTCGGCTTTACCTGATGGGGCGTGCCATCCGCCGGCGCCGTAGCCGCCGCATCGTTGGGTGAGCAGGATGTGGCCGTCACGTACGAGCAGCAGATGTACGTCCAGGATCACATGTTGCGGTGGCTGACCCACGTGGTTCCTCTCCGCTCAACGAGGACGACGCTGGCGGAGACTACCGGGACCGGCGCGGCGGGTCAGGTGCGACTCGCCGCACTGGGGTCGGGTACGGGCCGATCTGGACGTTGACCAGCTCGGGCTGCGGCGCGGCGACGGCGGGTGTGATGTCGCCGCGGGTCAGGCCGGACCGCCACTGGAAGTCCTCGATGGCGACCGTGCCGAATGCGTGAGGTAGCGGGCGCAGCGTGCGATAGTGCCTGAGACTGGGCATTTCCTGGCCTAAGTGCCGCGTCGATAGCTGCGGATGGCGGTGGGCTGGCTACCGTTTGTGCTGCTGGTGTGGGTGGTACTCCGAGGAGTGGCCGTGGCGCGTGGTGGGGTGTTCATCAACTACCGAGGGGACGACAGCTACAGCTACGGGGCGTTGTTGCACGCCGAGCTGTCGCGCCGGTTGGGGCCGGAGCTGGTGTTCCTGGATGCCGAGTCGATCCCGGCCGGGGCGGACTACGTGGAGCAGATGCTGGAGGGGGTCCGGCAGTCCCGGGTGGTGCTGGCGGTGATCGGCACTCGGTGGCTGGAGACGGCCGACGGCAGTGGTCGGCGGCTGATCGATGACCCGACGGACTGGGTGCGGCGGGAGTTGGTGGCGGCGTTCGACGCCGGGGTGCTGGTGATCCCGATGCTGACCGACAAGGCCCAGATGCCGACCGAGGCGCAGCTGCCGGCAGAGTTGGCGGCGTTCGGCCGGTGCCAGTGCCGACGGCTGCGGCACCGGGACGCCACGGCGGACATCGCCCGGCTGGCGGCGGACCTGGCCGAGGCCGACCCGGAATTGGCGACGGCGTTGCGGCGCGGTCCGTACTCGGAAGAGGAGGTGACCTGCCCGTACCCGGGGATGGTGGCGTTCGGTCCGGAGCTCGCGCGGTTCTTCCGGGGGCGGGACCGGCTGATTGACGCGCTGCTGTCCCGGCTTAGCGGGCAGGTTCGGCGCGGCGGCGGACCGCTGGTGGTGATCGGCCCGTCCGGGGTGGGCAAGTCCTCGCTGCTGCGGGCCGGCCTGCTGCCGGCGCTGGCCGCCGGGGACCTGCCGATCGAGGGCTCGGCGGGCTGGCCCCAGCTGTACCTGCGCCCCGGGGCCGACCCGCTGGCGGAGATCGCAGCGCAGGTGGCGAGGTTGGGGGTGGGCGCGGAGGAGTTGCCGACGGCCATCCGCGCCGACCCGGCGGCGCTCCGGCACGTGCTCCGCCGGGCGGTGGACCCCGCCACAGCGGATCCTGCGGATGACCATGCAGCGGATGACCTCGTCGTAGTGGCCCCTGCACGGGGGTATGCCGCGGTAGAGACTACGGCGGTGGGTGACTCAGCCGCGCGCGACCCATCCGCAGCTGGCTCTGCGGCGGAGGTTGCGGCGGGAGGTCATGCGGCGGAGATTCCGACCGGAAACCCGGTAGCGCCGGCCGCTGGTCGGCGCGGCGCGCGGGTGGTCCTGGTGGTGGACCAGGTCGAGGAGTTGTTCACCCACGGCAGCACCGACGCCGAGCGGCTGGCGATGCTGGGCGCACTCATCTGCGCCAGCGAGCCCTCCGGCAGCGTTCCGGCGCTGGCGGTGGTCGTGCTCGGGCTGCGGGCCGACTTCTACGCCCACTGCGCCCGAATCCCCGACCTGGTGCCGCACCTGCAGGACAGCAGCCTGGTCCTCATCCCCGCCATGACCCCGGACGAGCGGCGGCAGGCAATCACCGCTCCGGCCGAGTCGGTCGGCCTACAGGTCGAACCCGCTCTCACCGAACTCCTGCTCGCCGAAGCCGCCGACGAGGCGCTGCCGCAACTGGCGCACGTCCTGCGCCGCACCTTCGCCAACCGCCAGGGCCGGACGCTGACCGTCGAGGGCTATCGGGCCACCGGCGGCATCGCCCAGGCCGTGGCCACCACCGCCGACGCCATCCACGACGCCCTAGACGAACCGGACCGGAAGCTGCTGCGCCGGCTTATGCTCGCCCTGGTTGCTGTGGTCGACGGCGCCGAGGACACCCGCCGCCGGGTCCCCCGCAACGAGCTCCTCGGCACGCACGCCGACCATGGGTCAGACAGCGAGCAGATCCTGGCGCGCCTCATCGACGTGCGGCTGGTCACCGCCGAAGACGGCACCTACATGCTCAGCCACGAAGCCCTCATCCGCGCCTGGCCACGACTCCAACAATGGCTCACCGAAGACCGCGATGGGCTCCGGCTGCACCGCGAGCTCGCCAACCGCGCCCGCGCCTGGCACCGCCACCACCGCGACCCCGCCTCCCTGTACGCCGGCACCGAACTCGAACTTACCCGCCGCTGGGTCACCCACCACCCCGACGACCTCGGCGGGATAGAAGAAGACTTCTACCAGGCCAGCCTGGCCGCGGAAAGAACACGCCGACGACGTGCCAAAAGACGCCGGCTCAGCCTCATCAGCGGACTTCTCATCCTCACCCTCACCGCCAGCCTGTATGCCTGGCAACAACGCGAACAAGCCATCAAGCAACGAACAGCTGCGCTGGCCCACCAGCTCGTCGCCCGATCCAACTCCATGATTGAAGTCGATCCAGACCTCGCCTCACTACTCGCTGTGGAGGCATACCGACTCGACCACGGAAACGACGAAACCCAGGCATTGGCAGCCGCATCCCGCCTTCCATTAACACGGCGTCTCATCGACCACGCCAACAGAGTCGCGGCGGTAGCGTTCAGTCCCGACGGCACCACCGTGGCCACTGCCAGCTACGACCGTACCGCGGAGCTGTGGAACGCCCGCACCGGCCGACCAATCGCCATCCTCACCGGCCACAGCGGCCCGGTTGTGGCGGTAGCGTTCAGCCTGGACGGCACCACCGTGGCCACCGCTAGTTGGGACGGGACCGCGCAGCTGTGGAACGCCCACACCGGCGGCCCGGTCGCCACCCTCACCGGCCACACCGGCCCCGTGAACGCGGTGGCCTTCAGCCCCGACAGCACCACCCTCGCCACCTCCAGTGACGACCACACCGCACGCCTGTGGAACGCCCACACCGGCGGCCCGGTCGCCACCCTCACCGGCCACACCGGCCCCGTGAACGCGGTGGCCTTCAGCCCCGACGGCACCACCGTGGCCACCGCAAGCCTCGATGACACCGCGCGGTTGTGGAATGCCCGGACCGGCCGGCTGATCACCGCTCTCACCGGCCACATCATGGGCGTATTGGCCGTGGTGTTCAGCCCCGACGGCACCACCCTGGCCACCACCAGCAACGACGGCACCGCACGTCTGTGGAACGCCCACACCGGCGGCCCGGTCGCCACCCTCACCGGCCACATCGGCGCTGTGAATGCGGTGGCCTTCAGCCCTGACGGCACCACCCTGGCCACCACCAGCGACGACCACACCGCACGCCTGTGGAACGCCCACACCGGCGGCCCGGTCGCCACCCTCACCGGCCACACCGGCCCCGTGAACG
>JBKOWA010000307.1:0-4966 GCA_046724155.1 Actinomycetota bacterium | reverse complement strand
GCTGAGCCACGCACCTCCAGCGGCCGCCGCACCGCACCGGCCAGCGCCCCGGTCGGCCGACCCGACCCACACCGGCACCTGTGGAGGCGAGACGAATGAGCGCACCCGCACCGCCCACCGACCTGCTGGCCCTGGACGGGCAGCTGTCCGAGGACGACCGGCTGCTGCGGGACACCGTGCGCCGGTTCGCCGACGAGCGGCTGCGGCCGAACATCGCGGACTGGTTCGACGCCGGGACGCTGCCCCGCGAGCTGGCCGTGGAGCTCGGCAAGCTGGGGCTGCTCGGCATGCACCTGACCGGCTACGGGTGCGCCGGCGCCACCGCCGTGCAGTACGGCCTGGTCTGCCATGAGCTGGAGTCGGTCGACTCCGGGCTGCGCAGCCTGGTGTCCGTGCAGGGGTCGCTGGCCATGTACGCGATCCGGCGGTACGGCTCGGAGGAGCAGAAGCAGGAGTGGCTGCCCCGGATGGCCCGCGGCGAGGCGCTGGGCTGCTTCGGGCTGACCGAGCCCGACTCCGGCTCCGACCCCGGCAGCATGCGCACCACCGCCCGCCGCGACGGCACCGACTGGGTGCTGTCCGGCACCAAGATGTGGATCACCAACGGCGGCTGGGCGGACGTGGCGGTGGTGTGGGCCCGCACCGACGAGGGCATCCGCGGGTTCCTGGTGCCGCGCGGCACGCCCGGGTTCGGCACCCGGGACGTCGGCCGGAAGCTGTCGCTGCGGGCCTCGGTGACCAGCGAGCTGTCGTTCGACGGCTGCCGGCTGCCGGCGTCCGCCCGGCTCCCGGAGGCGGCCGGGCTCGGCGGCCCGCTGTCCTGCCTGAACGAGGCCCGGTACGGCATCATCTGGGGCTCGATGGGCGCCGCCCGGGACTGCTACCGGACCGCGGTGGACTACGCGCGGACCCGCGTCCAGTTCGGCCGGCCGATCGCGGCGTTCCAGCTCACCCAGGAGAAGCTGGTGAACATGGCGGTCGAGCTGAACAAGGGCATGCTGCTGGCGCTGCACCTCGGCCGGCTCAAGGACGCCGGGCAGCTCACCCCGGAGCAGGTCAGCCTCGGCAAGCTGAACAACGTCCGGGAGGCGCTGGAGATCTGCCGGCAGGCCCGCACCATCCTGGGCGCCAACGGGATCACGCTGGAGTACCCGGTGCTGCGGCACATGAACAACCTGGAGTCGGTGCTCACCTACGAGGGCACCTCCGAGGTGCACACCCTGGTGCTCGGCCAGCAGATCACCGGCGAGTCCGCGTTCCGCTGACCGTGCCCGCTGATCCCGATGGCCAGCGGAGGCCGCCGCTGACCGATGATCGATGACCGCCGATGGCGGGCGGTACCTCCGCTGAACCCCGCCAACCCGGCAGTGGCTGCCACGGGCGCTCACCCGCGGCAGCCACCGGTTGGTCAGCTCAGCCGGTTGGTCGGCCCAGCTGGATGCTCTGGGTGTAGGCGTCCTGGTTGGGGGTGTTGGTGCCGGGCCGGCCGCGGAAGTCGGTCCAGCAGGGGTGGATGCGCAGGTCGGTGCCGATGGCCACGGCGCTGTAGTCGCCGATGAACACGCCCTGCAGCACCTCGCCGCTCTCGAAGCCGACGGCGACGAACTGCACCTGCGGGTTCTGCGACGCGGTGGTGACCCGGTGGATCGGCGCACCGGCGAACCCCAGCCGGCCGGCCTGCCAGTAGGCGTAGTCGAGGTTGATGCCGGTCGGGTCGTAGTGCCGAGTGTAGGACGCCACCACGACGCGGCCGGCGTGCGCCGCGACCGCGCCGAACACCTCGTCCTGTGCCGTGCCGACCACCACCGTGGGCAACCAGTGCCTGCCGTCCAGGGAGGCGGACACCAGGTTGTCGCCGTTGGTCCGCACCGACTCCCCGGTCGCCGGGTCGTAGCTGCCGTTGCGGTCGTCGGCCCAGGTGACCCAGAGCAGGCCGGTCACCCGGTCAACGGTCAGCTGCGGGTAGCTGTTGATCCGGAAGTTCTCCCCGGTCAGGCCGGGCGAGCCGGTGTCCTCATCGAGCGGGAAGTCGAAGTTGGTGCCCACGATCGCCTGCTGGAACGTGCTGCCGCCGTCGGTGGAGGTGGCCACCACCGTGGCGTCGCGGTCCGGGGGCAGGTTGCAGGCGGCGGTGGCGCACACCGAGGTCTCGTACGCCACGAACAGCGTGCCGTCCCGGCCGACGACCGGGTTGGAGCCCTGCGCGTACGGGGTGACGCCGGTGTGGAAGGTGGCCAGCGTCGGGCTCACCGGCCGCATCGCCGACCAGGTGTTGCCGAAGTCGCTGCTGGCCGAGACCACGATCGGCGACTCGAGGTAGTTGCCGTCGCTGTCGAAGGTGAACTTGGTCCAGGTCACGTAGGCGCGACCGCTGCCCGGGTCGGCACCCAGCCAGATCTTGTCGTTGAAGACGTCCGTGCGGACCGGCGTGCCGTCCGGGGTGACCCCGTCCAGCTGGATCGTCACCGGGTCGCTCCAGTGCAGGCCGCCGTCGTGCGAGACGTTGACCACGATCCCGCTGGCCAGCTGGCCGCCCTCGAACGGCGTCCGGCTGAAGACGATGTTGCCGTAGTAGACGGTGTTGCCGGGCCCGAACGAGAGCACCGGGTCGCCGGCCGCGTCGAAGTAGTGGAACGCGCCGACCCCGCCGGTCTGGAAGGTCAGGCCGGGCAGCTGCACGTTGGTCCAGGTGGCGCCCCCGTCGAAGGACGTGTACGCCCAGCCGGAGGTGTCGTTGCGGTTCTCCCGGCTGTTGAACACCCGGTAGTCATTGGCGCCCGCCACGATGTTCTGCGGGTTCTCCGGGTTGACCGCAATGGTGGTCTCGTTCTGCGCGGCGTTGCAGCCGGTCTGCGAGCCGACCGGCACGACGGTGTCGCCGACAATCTGGTCCACGTTGGGCGCCGGGTCGGGATACGGGTTGGGCTGGCCCAGGAAATCCTGGCAGAGCGCGTTGAGGTTGGGGGCCTCCTGCAGAACCTCGTTCTCCTCGGTCAGCAACTGTTTCAGCAGCAGGTTGTGCCGTATGGGAGCCGCCGCAGCCGGTGTGCCGCCGGCGGCGACGACGGCCAGCGCCGCGATCAGGCTGCCGGCGCCGATGGCCGCGACCCGGCGGGCTAACGACCGGTTCACTCGAATCACCCCTTCGTGAGGAGAGGAACGGCCACAGCCTCCTCGCCGCCGGTCGCTTTGAGAAGAGGCAGCTGCCACGGGCCCCGGACTCCGTCCTCTACCCTTCGCCCGTGGACTGGAGCCTGCGCGCCTGCGCCCGCAAGGGCCACGTGACCTACGCGCCCACGGAGCCGGAGCTGCGCCGGCGCCTGGAGGCGACCACCCCGATCGGCGAGGCGTGGCGCTGCCTGCGCTGCGGCGACTTCGTGCCGGGTCAGCCGCACCGCTCCGGCCCGGCCGACGACGCGCCGCTGGTGCCTCGCGGGCGGGTGCTGCGCGACCTGTTCATCCTGCGGATCCTCGGCGTGGAGCGGGCGGTCCGCGGCGTGCTGATCCTGCTGCTGGTCTACGGCGTGGTGAGGTTCCGGGACCGGCAGGCCGACCTGCGCCGGGCCTTCGAGGAGGACGTGCCGCTGCTGCGCCCGCTGGCCGACAAGCTGCACTTCAACCTCGACGACTCCGGCGTCGTGCACACCATCCAACGGATCCTCGCGCTGCAGACCCGGACCCTGTTCTGGATCGCGGTCGGGCTGTCGGTGTACGCCCTGATCGAGCTGGTCGAGGGCGTGGGGCTGTGGTACGCCCAGCGCTGGGCGGAGTACCTGACGGTGGTGGCCACCGCCGCGTTCCTCCCGCTGGAGATCTACGAGCTGGTCGAGAAGGTCACCGGCCTGCGGATCGGCGCGCTGGTCTTCAACATCGCCGCGGTGATCTACCTGCTGTATGCCAAGCGCCTGTTCGGGATCCGCGGCGGCCACCGCGCGATGGAAGCGGAACGGCACTCCGAGTCGCTGCTGGAGGTCGAACACGCCGCCGGCACCGAGCAGCCCGCCGCACCACCGCGCCACTGACCAGTGCCCAGGCAGTCCCTGACGATGCACATCATGCTAACCTGAATGCATCATCCTAGCGTCCACCTGACGCATGGGAGGCAGGCATGGCGAGGACAACAGTCAACATCGATGATGCCTTGCTGGCGGAAGCGCGACGCGTGCTCGGCACAGATGGTGTCACCGCCACCATCAATGCTGCGATGTCGGCCGTGGTACGCAGGGCCGCGCTCGACGAGTTCACGATCAACGACTTCGACATCACCGATGCCGATCTTGCTGATGCCCGTCGCGATCGAGCCGTCACGGCGTGACCAGGCGAAACCGCAGCGAAGTGGTCACGCTACCGCTTGGTGAGCCGCACCTGGTCGATACCAGCGCCTGGAGCAAAGCCAGGAATACCCAAGAACTGGCTCGCCTGTTCGACGATTCGGTCCGTCGTGGCATGGTGACGACGTGCGACCTGGTCGCTCTCGAGCTCCTGCGGAGCGCCCAGAACAATGACAGGTTCACCCGGCAGGCGACCATGCTGGCCAGCTTGCGTCGCTGCGAGACCACGGCTGCCGAGATTCGCCGAGCCAGACAGGTGCAGGCCGAGCTGGCCGCGGCCGGACACCAGCGTGGGGTCAAGCCGGCTGACCTGCTGATTGCCGCGGCCGCGGAGGCGGCGGGACTGCCAATCCTGCACTACGACCACGACTACGACCTGGTTGCCGCGGTGACCGGCCAACCGGTGTGCTGGATCGCCGAGCCTGGTTCGTTGCCGTAACTGACCGGCGCTACCAGGGGAACTGGGCTTAGACCCTGTTCTGGATCGCGGTCGGGCTGGCGGTGTACGCCCTGATCGAGCTGGTCGAGGGCGTGGGGCTGTGGTACGCCCAGCGCTGGGCGGAGTACCTGACGGTGGTGGCCACCGCGGCGTTCCTCCCGCTGGAGATCTACGAGCTGACCGAGAAGGTCACCGG
>JBKOWA010000164.1:0-4674 GCA_046724155.1 Actinomycetota bacterium | reverse complement strand
AGCTACCCCCGCGCGCGATTCAAGGCGGGGCACCTGCTCAACGGCGAATTCGGCGGTTCCGGGCAGGACGCGGCTAACCTGACCATCCTGACCGCTCGCGCGAACGCCGCGCACAAGGGATTCGACAACAGAGTCAAGGACGCCCTGAAGGTCCTCTGGGACATCTACGACCTGCTCCGCCGGAAGGGGGTCGACGTCCACGACGGAAACCGGTTCGACTACGGAATCCGGGTCCAGGTCCGGACCACCGGAGGGACGGGGGGTAACACCCACCCGGACCGCTGCATCACCAACGGGCTGCAATGCCATGCGCAGGCACAGGGGGCGCTCGGCGATGCGCAGCTACCGGGGGTGCTCGCCCTCACGCAGGCGGAGCAGGCACTCCTGTCCGCGGCCGACCAACAGAGGATCCAGGACTGGCAGAACCAACTGAACGTCTACCTGGCCCAGGCGAACGCGAACAGCATGATCGACAACCAGCAGCAGCCGGATGACGCGGGGTCCAACGGTGTCTAGCCGTCGTCGCAGGCGACCCGGCCGGACAGCAGGAGTGGGTCGCCGCCGGTGAGCAGCAGTTCGGATACTGGAGTACGGGCAGCCAGATCCGCCTTGATCACATCACCTGGCACCCGGGGCACGTCCTCGCCGGCGAGGAGGCGCCGCGGTGTCGAGCATGCGCCGGTAGCCGGCCGGGTCGGCGGTGTGGGTCCAGGCCAGTCGGTGGTGGTGCTCCAGGCGCCGGTCCAGAAGCCCGTCCCACAATGTGGGATGGGCATCCCGAAAAGTTGACGCACCACCCGCGGCGACGTACCGTCCTGGCCATGCGTGGAGTGCTCGTACTCACATAGCGCGCCGGCCAAGCCCGCCGACGCGCCACCCCTCAGTGCCTGGCACGGGGGGTTTTTTGTTGGCCACGTACCCGCCCCGAGCCGAAGGTCAGCCATGCCAACCAGCCCACCGCCGCGGGGTCCCGTTCCCGGGCCGCCACCCCGGTCGGCGCACCCGTCCCCAGCCGCCCCGGAGTCCCAGCCGTGCAGCGGCGCCCAGTCGCTGGTCAGGTCGCTCGAGGCGGCCGGCGTCGAGATCGTCTTCGGTATCCCGGGCGGCGCCGTGCTGCCCGCCTACGACCCGCTGCTGGACTCCACCAAGCTCCGGCACGTGCTGGTGCGGCACGAGCAGGGCGCCGGCCACGCGGCGGAGGGGTACGCCCAGGCCACCGGCAAGGTGGGGGTGTGCATGGCGACCTCCGGGCCGGGCGCCACCAACCTGGTCACCCCGATCGCGGACGCCTACATGGACTCGGTGCCGATCGTGGCGATCACCGGCCAGGTGCCGCGCGGCGCCATCGGCACCGATGCATTCCAGGAAGCCGACATCTGCGGCATCACCCTGCCCATCACGAAGCACAACTTCCTGGTGCAGGACCCGGCGGAGATCCCGCGGGCGATCGCCGAGGCTTTCCACATCGCGGCCACCGGCCGGCCCGGCCCGGTGCTGGTGGACCTGCCCAAGGACGTGCTGCAGTCGCACACCACGTTCAGCTGGCCGCCGGCCATCGAGCTGCCCGGGTACCGCCCGGTGCAGCGCCCGCACGGCAAGCAGGTGCGGGAGGCGGCCCGGCTGATCGCCGAGGCGCGCCGGCCGGTGCTGTACGTCGGCGGCGGGGTGTTGAAGGCCCGGGCGACGGACCAGCTGGCCCGGCTGGCCGAGCTGACCGGCATCCCGGTGGTGACCACGCTGATGGCCCGCGGCGCGTTCCCGGACAGCCACCGCCAGCACCTGGGCATGCCCGGCATGCACGGCACCGTGGCCGCGGTCACCGCGCTGCAGAAGGCCGACCTGCTGATCACCCTGGGGGCCCGGTTCGACGACCGGGTGACCGGCAAGCTGGCCACGTTCGCCCCCGACGCGGTGGTCATCCACGCCGACATCGACCCGGCCGAGATCTCCAAGAACCGGACCGCCGACGTGCCGATCGTCGGCGACTGCCGGGAGGTGATCGAGCAGCTCATCGAGGCGGTGCAGGCGGAGTACGCGGCGGGCCGGCGGGCCGACCTGACCGGCTGGTGGAGCCAGGTCGACGGCTGGCGGCAGACCTACCCGCTGGGCTACGAGTGGCCGGCCGACGGCTCGCTCGCCCCGCAGTACGTCATCGAGCGGCTGGGCGCGATCGCCGGCCCGCGGGCGCTGTACGTGGCCGGGGTCGGCCAGCACCAGATGTGGGCGGCGCAGTTCATCGGCTACGAGCACCCCTACACCTGGCTCAACTCCGGCGGCCTCGGCACCATGGGCTACGCCGTGCCCGCCGCGATGGGCGCCAAGATGGGCCGCCCGGACGCCACGGTGTGGGCCATCGACGGCGACGGCTGCTTCCAGATGACAAACCAGGAGCTGGCCACCTGCACGCTGGAGGGCGTGCCGATCAAGGTCGCGGTGATCAACAACGGCAGCCTCGGCATGGTCCGGCAGTGGCAGACGCTGTTCTACGACCAGCGGTACTCCAACACCGACCTGGGCACCCACAAGCACGGCACCCACAAGCACCGGGTGCCGGACTTCGTCAAGCTCGCCGAGGCGTTCGGCTGCGTCGGGCTGCGGTGTGAGGTCCGGGAGGACGTGGACAACACCATCGCCAAGGCGATGGAGGTCGACGACGTGCCGGTGGTGGTCGACTTCGTGGTCGGCAAGGACGCGATGGTGTGGCCGATGGTGCCGGCCGGCACCAGCAACGACGAGATCATGGCCGCCCGCGACGTGCGGCCGGCGTTCGACGAGGACCTGTGAGAGGGGAGCGAACCCGATGATGCGGCATGACCCGCACCGGCGGGCCGGGCGGAGCGAGGTGACCGGATGAGCCGGCACACGCTGTCGGTCCTGGTCGAGAACAAGCCGGGCGTGCTGGCCCGGGTGGCCGGCCTCTTCAGCCGGCGCGGGTTCAACATCGACTCGCTGGCGGTCGGGCCGACGGAGCACCCCGAGGTGTCCCGGATGACGATCGTGGTCAGTGTCGAGGAGCTGCCGCTGGAGCAGGTGACCAAGCAGCTGAACAAGCTGGTGAACGTCATCAAGATAGTGGAGCTCGATCCGGCGCAGTCGGTGCAGCGGGAGCTGCTGCTGGTGAAGGTTCGAGCCGACGCGACGCAGCGCGGCCACGTGCTGGAGCTGGCGGAGATGTTCCGGGCCAGGGTGGTCGACGTCACCCTGGAGTCGCTGGTCCTCGAGGCCACCGGGACCGCCGACAAGCTGGACGCGCTGATCAAGGTGCTCGACCAGTTCGGCATCAAGGAACTGGTGCAGTCCGGCATGGTCGCGATCGGCCGCGGCCCCCGGTCGATCACCAGCGCCGGCCTGCTCCGCACGGTGGACCGGCACACCGCCTGAGCCCGCCTCCGTAGCCGTAGCCTGCTTGCGAAAGGGCCCCAGCTCGTCCGAAGGCCCCAGCTCGTCCGAAGGCCCAGCCTCCGAAAGGCCGGCGGCCCCTTCACAAGGCCCAGCGCCCTCCGAAAGACCGGCGCCCTCCGAAAAAGGCCAGCCTCCTCCGAAAGGACAGCGTTCCGCCGATGGCAGCAGAGATCTTCTACGACGACGACGCCGACCTGGCGATGGTCCAGGACCGCACCGTGGCCGTCCTCGGCTACGGCAGCCAGGGGCACGCACACGCGCTCAGCCTGCGCGACTCCGGGGTGGACGTGCGGGTCGGCCTGCCCGACGGCAGCCGGAGCCGGCCGAAGGCCGAGGCGGAGGGCCTGCGGGTGGTCAGCCCCGGGGACGCCTGCGCGGAGGCCGACCTGATCATGATCCTGGCCCCGGACACCGTGCAGCGGAAGCTGTACGCGGAGTCGGTCGCGCCGCACCTGGAGGCCGGCGACGCGATCTTCTTCGGGCACGGGTTCAACATCCGGTTCGGGCTGATAAAGCCGCCGCCGGAGGTGACCGTGGCGATGGTGGCGCCGAAGGGGCCGGGCCACCTGGTGCGCCGGCAGTTCAGCGACGGCAAGGGGGTGCCGGTGCTGGTCGCGGTGGAGCAGGACCCGACCGGGCAGGGCCTGGCGTTGGCGCTGTCCTACGCCAAGGGCATCGGTGGCACCCGGGCGGGTGCGATCAGGACCACGTTCACCGAGGAGACCGAGACCGACCTGTTCGGCGAGCAGGCGGTGCTCTGCGGCGGCGCCACGGCGCTGGTGCAGGCCGGTTTCGAGACGCTGGTCGCGGCGGGGTACCAGCCCGAGGTGGCCTACTTCGAGTGCCTGCACGAGCTGAAGCTGATCGTCGACCTGATGTACGAGGGCGGCATCGCGCGGATGCGGTACTCGATCTCGGACACCGCCGAGTACGGCGACCTGACCCGCGGCCCACGGATCATCACCGACGCCACCCGCCAGGCGATGCGGGAGATCCTGGCGGAGATCACCGACGGGCGGTTCGCGCGAGAGTGGGTGGAGGAGGCCGACGCCGGCGCGCCGAACTTCCACAAGCTGCGCGAGCAGGGCCGCCAGCACCCGATCGAGGAGGTCGGCACCCGGCTGCGCGGGCTGATGTCCTGGGTGGACCGGCCGATCACCGAGACGGCCTGACCGGCCGGCCCCCGATCGGCCGGTACGGACCGGCCGGCACGGACCGGTAGCCGCCGACCGGCGCCCCGACCGGGCGCCGTGGCGGGCGGGCGCGCCGGCC
>JBKOWA010000014.1:0-14173 GCA_046724155.1 Actinomycetota bacterium | reverse complement strand
GTTACCGGCTGGTGTGCGTGATGCCGGAGAACACCTCGGCCGAACGGCGTCAGCTGCTGCACATGTACGGCGCCGAGATCCGGCTGTCGGGCGCCGCCGGCGGCTCCAACGAGGCGGTGCGGGTGGCCAAGGCGCTGGCCGCGGAGCACCCCGACTGGGTGATGCTGTACCAGTACGGCAACCAGGCGAACGCGCAGGCGCACTACCAGACCACCGGCCCGGAGCTGCTGGCCGACCTGCCGTCGATCACGCACTTCGTGGCCGGCCTCGGCACCACCGGCACCCTGATGGGGGTGGGGCGGTACCTGCGCGAGCACGTCCCCGGGGTGAGCATCGTGGCCGCCGAGCCGCGCTACGGCGACACCGTGTACGGCCTGCGCAACATCGACGAGGGATTCGTCCCCGAGCTGTACGACGAGAGCGTGCTGACCGGCCGGTTCTCGGTCACCAGCGGTGACGCCCTGCGCCGCACCCGGCAGCTGATCGACAACGAGGGCATCTTCGCCGGCCTGTCCACCGGGGCGATCCTGCACGCGGCGATGGCCATCGGCGAGCGCGCGGTGGCAGCCGGCCAGCCCGCGGACATCGCCTTCGTGGTGGCCGACGCCGGCTGGAAGTACCTGTCCACCGGCGCCTACTCGCCGGATCTGGCCGAGGCGGCGCGCGCCCTGGAGGGCCAGCTCTGGGCCTGAGGTGAGAGGGGGCCCCTGGGCCCAGGCGGTCGCCGGTCGTGCCGCGGCCGGCCGCTGAGCGCCGTAGGGTGGACGGCTATGAGCCAACGGCCAACGGCGGATGCACCCACCGGGGCGGCGTTGCGGTCGAGGAGCGACCAGACCTTTTCCACATCGAGGTGAACGGATGCGACTGACCGCGATCGGCTGCTCGGGCAGCTTTCCCGGTCCCGACTCGCCCGGATCGTCGTACCTGGTCGAGCACGAGGGCTTCCGGCTGCTCCTCGACCTGGGCAGCGGGGCGCTCGGGCCGCTGCAGCGGCACGCGGACCTGCTCGAGATCGATGCCGTGGTGCTGTCCCACCTGCACGCCGACCACTGCCTGGACATGTGCTCGTACGTGGTGTTCCGGCGCTACCACCCGGCCGGCGTGCCGCCCCGGCTGCCGGTGTACGGGCCTCGCGGCACCCACGGCCGGCTGGCCGCGGCGTACGAGCCGACCAGCACCGAGAGCCTGAACGACGTGTTCTCCTTCAACGCGCTCGCGCCCGGGCAGCGCGAGATCGGGCCGTTCCAGGTGCAGGTGGACCGGGTGGACCATCCGGTGGAGACGTTCGCGGTGCGGCTGTCCGCCGGCGACCGGGCGCTCACCTACTCCGGCGACACCGGGCCGTCGGATGCGCTGGTCAAGCTGGCCACCGGCTCGGATGTGCTGCTGTGCGAGGCGTCCTTCGAGAACGGCGACGGCCCGGCCCACCTGCACCTGTCCGGGCAGGAGGCCGGCGAGCACGCCCGGAAGGCCGGCGTCGGCCGGCTGCTGGTGACCCACATCCCGCCGTGGGCCGACCCGGTGCGCATCATGGCCGCGGCCGACGCCGCCTTCAACGGCCCGATCGAAGAGGTCGCCGCCGGCCTCTCGTACGACATCTGATGCTCTGACGACCCCTGGGGAAGCCGCCAGATTGTTACTTCCTCCAAAGGAAGCTCAAACAGGGCCCGATGGCATCGACGTTCCTGCGCGGGGTCGCCGGCCTCGAAGCAGGTGTCGCTCAGCCGGGCAGGAAGGTCAGCCGGACCTGGCGGACCGGGTTGTCGCCGTTGGTGTCGACCAGGCAGATGCGCTGCCAGGTGCCGAGCGCGAGCCGGCCGGCCAACACCGGGACCGTGGCGTAGGGCGGGATGAGCGCGGGGACCAGGTGGTCGCGGCCGTGCCCGGGGGAGCCGTGCCGGTGCCGCCAGCGGTCGTCGGCGGGCAGCAGCTGGTCGAGCGCGGCCAGCAGGTCGGGGTCGCTGCCCGACCCGGTCTCCAGTATCGCGAGCCCGGCCGTGGCGTGCGGGACGAACACGTGCAGCAGCCCGTCCCCGGCCTGGCCGGTGCCGGCCGTGGTGCCGGCCAGGAAGGCGGCGCAGTCCGCGGTCAGGTCGTGCACGGCCGGCCGGGATCCGGTGCGGACGGTGAGAACCTCGCTGTGCATGCCGCCATCCTGCCCCCGCCTGCCGCGCGCCGCGGCCGGGACACCCTAGGCTCGGGGCTATGACTCGACCCGACAACCGCCCCGACAACCGTGCTGCCGACGAGCTCCGCCCGGTGACCATCGTCCGCGGGTGGCAGCGCTGGGCGGAAGGCTCCGCGCTGATCGACTTCGGCAACACCCGGGTGCTGTGTGCAGCCAGCGTGACCGAGGGAGTGCCGCGCTGGCGCAAGGGCAGCGGCCTGGGTTGGGTCACCGCGGAGTACGCCATGCTGCCGCGGGCCACCCACACCCGCGGCGACCGGGAGTCGGTGCGCGGCCGGATCGGCGGCCGCACGCACGAGATCAGCCGGCTGATCGGCCGCTCCCTGCGGGCCTGCATCGACCTGGCCGCGCTCGGCGAGAACACCATCGCGGTCGACTGCGACGTGCTGCAGGCCGACGGCGGGACCCGGACCGCGGCGATCACCGGCGCGTACGTCGCGCTGGTCGACGCGGTCGAGTGGCTGCGGCGCAAGGGCGCGGTGCCGGCAACCGCCCGCCCGCTGCGCACCTCGGTGGCCGCGGTCAGCGTCGGGGTCGTCGACGGGCTGCCGCTGCTGGATCTCTGCTACGAGGAGGATGTGCGGGCCGAGACCGACATGAACGTGGTGTGCACCGGCGAGGGCGCCTTCGTGGAGGTGCAGGGCACCGCGGAGGGCGCGCCGTTCGACCGGGCGGCCCTCGACGGCCTGCTGAACCTGGCGGTGGCCGGGTGCGCCGAACTGGCCAAGCTGCAGGCCGTAGCGCTCGCCGGGTGAGCACCGGTGGCGCGTCGGTCCGGGGTGGCGCGCCGGTGCCGAAGGTGCTGCTGGCCACCAGGAATGAGAAGAAGCTGGCCGAGCTGTGCCGGATCCTGGCCGGCTTGGTGCAGGTCGAGCTGGTCAGCCTGAACGAGGTGCCGGCGTACGACGAGGCACCCGAGACCGGCGCCACGTTCGCGGACAACGCGCTGCTCAAGGCCCGCGAGGCCGCCCGGCACACCGGCCTGGTCGCCATCGCCGACGACTCGGGGCTGGCGGTGGACGCGCTGAACGGCATGCCGGGAGTGCTCTCGGCGCGCTGGGCCGGCCCGGCAAAGGACGACGTGGCCAACCTGTGGCTGGTGCTCGGCCAGATCGCCGACGTGCCCACGCTACGGCGGGGTGCCGCGTTCGTCTGCGCGGCCGCGCTGGTCACCCCGGAGGGGGCCGAGCACGTGGTCGAGGGGAGGGTGGACGGCACGCTGCTGACCGAACCGCGGGGCACCGGCGGGTTCGGCTACGACCCGATCTTCGTGCCGATCGGGGAGACCAGGACCACCGCCGAGATGCTGCCCGCCGAGAAGGACGCGATCAGCCATCGCGGCCAGGCGTTCCGCGCGCTCGCGCCGTACCTGGTCCGGGTCCTGGCTGCGCGCTGAGCGGGCCCGCCCGCCCGGCTGGCTACCCGACCAGGGCCGGTCCGTTCCCGGTTGGCCCGTTCGCCGGGGGCGCGCCCGGCCCGGGCGCCACGGGGAGGGTTACGCAGAACCGGGCGCCGGGGTCGGCCGGCTCGTACCACACCTCGCCACCGTGCGCCCGGGCAAGCTCCCGGGCGACCCACAGCCCCAGGCCGACCGACTCGGTGCTGTCCCCGGCGCCGAAGCGGGTGAACAGGTCCGCCAGCCGGGCGGCCGGCACGCCCGTGCCGTAGTCGCGGATCTCCAGCCGGGCCAGGTCGCCGGCCGGCACGGTTGTGATCACCACCGGCGGCCGGCCGTGCCGCTGCGCGTTGGCCACCAGGTTGACCAGGATCTGCTCCAGCCGCTGCGGGTCCGCGTTCACGAGCAGGTCCCGGGGCAGGTCGACGACCACGCCCGCGGGGTCCAGGTAGGTCATGGCCTCCAGGACCGCGGCGCGCAGGTTCACCGGCTGCCGGTCCAGCCGCAGCTCGCCACGGGTGTCGACGCGCTCGACGTCCAGCAGGCCCTCGGCCAGCCGCTGGATCCGGGCCGCCTGCCGGTCCGCGGTGGCCAGGATGGCGTCCCGCCGCTCGGGGGGCAGCCGGCCGCCGAACCGGCGGACCACGCCCAGCCCGGCCCGGATCGCGGTCAGCGGGGAGCGGACGTCGTGGGCCAGCGTGGCGGTCAGCGTCGCGCGCCAGCGTTCCATCGCGAGGATCTGCGCCCTGGCCTCCCGCAGGTGGGCGACCTGGGTCGCGATCATGGCCGCCACCCCCACCGCGATCGGCAGCAGCACCATCGCGCTGCCCAGCACCTGGGATGACTGGTGGGTGATGACCAGCGGCGCGACGTAGGCGACCAGGGCCGCCGGGACCAGCGCGACGATCGGCCGGACCGGGTAGTGCAGCCCGACCCAGGCGAAGAACAGCACGAAGAACGGGCCGGTCCCCGCGGCGAACCCGCCGAACGCCCAGGTGGAGAACCCGAGGATCGCGAAGGCAGGCACGCTCAGCAGCAGCGGGCGGTTCGGCCCCCAGCGGTCCCAGGGCAGCGGCCACACCATGCCCGCCGCCAGCAGGTCCGCCGCGGCGATCGGCAGCAGCTGGTGCCAGCGGTCCGGCTGGCTGGGCAGCGACACCACCGCCAGCAGGCCGGCCAGCGCGAACAGCACCGCCGCCTGGCGCGCGGCGTAGCCCGGCCCCTCGCCCAGCAGCCCCCCGCCTGCCGCGCGTATCACAGGCACCTCCCCTCGCCTACCGCGCCGATCCGCCTACTCCGTAGCGGGATGATCACAGCTAGCGTACGTTCCGGTGCTCCCGCCCGTCGCCCTTAGTGTCCCGTTGGACAAGAGGAAACCCCGTCGCGCCGCCACTGCCCGGCCGGCATGAGGACCATTCTGGCTTTTGGCCGATCCCTACCGTGACGCGGGGTCCACCGCCTGGCAGCCGCCCTGTCGGCCGAATTCCACCCCGCCGCCCAGACCAGCACTGCGCTGCTCCACTCGCTGCGCCATGCCGCTCCCCGCCCTGGCCCGCCCTCGGTAGAGTCGACCGCAACGCGGGAGTGGCGGAATTGGCAGACGCACCAGGTTTAGGTCCTGGCGCCTTCGGGTGTGGGGGTTCGAGTCCCCCCTTCCGCACGGGCTGGGTCATGCTGCTCGCTGAGCTTCGCTCAGCTTCGCCGTGGCCGCTGTGCCAGCCGCGGGGGACGACCCCCGCGGACCCCCGATGCCGGGCTTCGCCCGGCGGGGCGTATGGCTGCGCTTCGTCGTGGCCGCGGCTTCGGACCTCCGATGCCGGGCTTCGGCGGGCGGGCGCACCCTGTTCCGGACCCGGTTCGGACGGGCACAGCCCGCTGCTGTTGGATGGCGCGATGGCCGTACGACTCGATGCTGACGCCCTGCTGGCCTCCGTAGGTCAGGACCTCTCCGAGCTGGGACGGGAGCACCTCGCACGGGGGCATGTTCACGATCTTGAGGCTGACGACGGTGGTGCGGGCGCCATGGTCGGCGATCCTGAGCAGGGGCTCCTGGGTGTGTGGGTCGGTGTGGTCGATGGAGAGCTGACCGGGGAGTGCGACTGCGCGGACGGGGCGGGCGGGCGGTTGTGCGGGCATGCGGTTGCGGTCGCGCTGGGGGCGCTGGAGGAGGGGTTCCCGTTCGCGTCGGTTGCGTCCCGGGCCGGGGATGTCGATCCCGAGGAGCAGCGGTTCGCCGAGGTCGCAGGCGGGCTGGCGAACGGTGAGCTGGTTCGGTTGGTTGCCCGGCAGGCCGCCGAAGACCGGTACTTCGCGGCGCTGCTGCTCGCCGCTGCCGGCCAGTTGCCGCCACCGGGACCGGCCGAGATCGCGGCAGCACGGCGAACGGTAGCGGACGCCGAGGCGGTGCCGGACAGTCGTAACTGGGACCTGTATGACCGGGTCAAGGCCGGAACCGCGATGCAGGCCGAGTTGGAGCTGCTCGCGCTGCGGCCGCCCACGGCGGAGTCGCTGGTTGTGGTGGAAGAGGCGATTGCCGTGTGGGCCGCGCTGTCGGGTTACCTCAATGAGGCGTGGGAGATCTACGAGACCGAACCCCAGGAGATCGGTGTCACCCTGGCGGAGCTCCATCACCAGTTGTGCCAGGCCTGCCGCCCTGACCCGCTGGAGTTGGCAGCACGGCTGGCCACGCTGGTCGGAAATGCCGACGGAGACACCTTTCTGGACGCGCCCGAACGCTACGCCGACATCCTCGGAACGGAGGGCGTGGCCGAGTTCCGGGCGCTGGCCGCGGCCGCCGGGCTCCCGGACCGGTATGGCTGATATGGCTGGCATGGTATGGTGTATCTGTGAAGACCACTCTCAACCTTGACGACGATCTCATGCGGGCCGTCCGGGAGCTCGCACGACGTCAGGGTGTGACACTGACCACCCTGGTGTCAGACGCCCTGCGGCGAGTGCTCGCGGAGCCGCCCCCCGCCGGGTTCCGACTTGACCTCCCGTTCACCATGGGCAACCGGATGCCAAGCGTCGATATCAACAGCAACGCCGCCATGGAGGAGTACCTCGACCGGGTCGAACGCGGATGACGTCGTGATAGCGGTCGACACGAATGTCTTAATCTACGCCAACCGTGCCGAGTTGCCGCTGCATCCGATCGCTCGCACCCGGCTTACCGAGCTCGCGGAGGGCTCGACCCCATGGGGGCTGCCGGTGGTCGCAGCATGGGGATTTCTGCGCATCGTCACCCAACCGGTCTTCGACCCACCGACCCCGATCGGTCAAGCGATTGAGTTCGTCAATCGGCTGCTGAGCAGCCCGACCGTCCGCGTGCTCGGCCCGGGACCGCGACACTGGGAACTGCTTGAGGCAGTGCTCGATGACAGTCAAGTGCGAGGCGGACTCGTTACCGACGCCGTCATCGTGGCGCTGTGCCGGGAGCATGGTGTCGGCACCCTGCTGTCCAACGACCGCGACTTCCATCGTTTCTCGAATATCAGGCTGCTGCGGCTCGACTCCTGACTCTCAGATCGTCTTGGCAGTTCTGAATGGGCTTCGCGGTACTCTCCAGCGCGCCGCCGACATCGCGGCCCGGTCCGTCGACACCGTACCCACCGCTACCCAGGGGTCCTACCCTCCGAGGAGCCGCACCCTGGGACGTTCCTGCCGCTCTGCCCCCGCTGGTACGGCCCCGCCACCATTGGCGTTGCCGGTGTAGGCCAGTCCCAGGTAACCACGTGGAATGTTCAGCCCGTCGGCGATCCGGCTCAGCACGTCGTATGCCATGATGCGGCGACCGTGAATTACCGCCGAGACCTCGGGCTGGGACTGTCCCGTCATCGCGGCGATCCGCTGCTGGCTGTACCCGTACTTCTGCAACAATCGGTACAGCCGTGTCATGTCCCGCGCCGCCAACACCGCCCTCATCTCCGGATGCTCCCACAGCGCCCGGTCCGGTGGGTACGCCAGGTGCTCAGAATCAACCGCGTTCATCCGTCATCCCTTCCAGTTCTTTGATCAGACCCGTCCCGGACCAGTCCCGGACCACTATGCGTGCTCAACACAGAATGGCGTAGGTAGTACCCGACCCCGGCCGGCCAATCACGAGAGGGGGTCACCTGACCGCCATCTACTCGGCCCTGTGTTGCCGCTTGGTGGCTCCATGCGTCCAGAACCATAGACAGGGCTCATCACGCAGGTGTTCACCTCGGTGAACGGGGGTCAACTACGCTGGTAGGTATGACAGTAGGTATGACCGACGCGGATGCTACCGAGATCGGCCGCCGGGTCCGTTCCTGCCGGCGGTATCGCGGCGTCAGCCTTCAGGTGCTGGCGGACAGGTCCGGGCTGTCCAAGTCGTTCCTGTCGATGGTCGAGAACGGTCAGCGTCAGCTGGAGCGGCGGCGTGACATCGTCGCGATCGCCGAGGCCCTCCAGGTCTCGGTGGCCGATCTCACCGGGGCGCCGTTCCCGCCGACCGGCCCTGGCACGGGCGAGGCGCACGCTACCGTGCCGGCCATCCGGCTGGCCTACTTCTCCACCAGCCTCGACCACACCGACACCCCACCCAGCCGGCCGGCCACCCAGCTCCGGGCGGAAACCGCAGAGGTCATCGACATCCTCCACGCATGCAGGTACGCCGATCTCGGCGGACGCCTGCCCAGCCTGCTGCACGAGTTGCACGCCGCCGCTGCCCGCGGCCCGGGGCAGCGCGAGGCGCTGCAGGCGATCGTCCACACCTGCCACGCGGCAGCAACGTTGCTGAAGCATCTCGGCTACGCCGACCTGGCCTGGATCGCCGCCGACCGAGGCGCGCAGGCCGCGCAACGCCTCGACGACCCGCTGTGGATCGCCGCGGCGGAGTATCACCGTGCCTGCGACGCGCTGCTCCCCGCCGGTGCTCACCAGCGCGCCGCCGACACCGCGGCCAGGTCCGCCGACACGGTACCCACCGGCACCCGGGAGGGACTGGAAGTTCGCGGGATGCTGCTGCTGGCTCACGCGCTCATGGCGGCCGCCGGCGGCTCGGGCGTCATGGACACTGCCATCGAGGAGGCGGCGCAGCTTGCCGAACGCACCGGGCAGGGTAACGCCTTCTGGCTCATGTTCGGACCGGTGAACACCGCGATCTGGCGCATGTCCATCGCCCTGGAAGCCGGCGACCCGGGCACCGCGGTAAAGGTCGCCCGCACCATCGACCCGGGCCTGATCCCGTATCGAGTCAGGCGAGCCCAATACCTGACCGACTACGGCCGGGCGCTCGCCGCCGACCGGCGGCCCGCCGAGGCCGTCGACCTCTTCCGCCAGGCCGAACGCCTCGACCCCGACTACCTGCGCAACAACCCACTGGCCCGCGAGGCGGTGCAGGGCATACTCCTGCGCGATCGGCGAGCCGCAGGCGACCGCAACCTCCGCGGACTCGCCGCCCGGCTGGGCGTCGTTCCTCGCTGACATCCCAACCAGAGCCGGAGGTGAGGTATGACCGACGTGGATGCTACTGAGATCGGCCGGCGGGTGCGTTCCTGTCGGCGGTACCGTGGTGTCAGCCTTCAGGTGTTGGCGGACAGGTCCGGGCTGTCCAAGTCATTCCTGTCCATGGTGGAGAACGGTCAGCGTCAGCTCCAGCGGCGGCGTGACATCTTCGCCATCGCCGATGCTCTGCAAGTCTCGGTGGCCGATCTCACCGGGGTGCCGTTCCCGCCCCCCGGCCCTGGCACGGGCGAGGCGCACGCAGCCGTCCCGGCCGTCCGGCTGGCCTATCTGTCGACGAGCCTTGACAGCAGCGACGGGCAGCCCGGCCGGCCGGCTTCCCAGCTGTTGGCGGAGGTTGCCGAGGTCCAGGATCTCCGGCAGGCATGCCAGTGGGCCGAGGCTGGCAGGCGCCTGCCTGCCCTGCTGTACGACCTGCATGCCGCTGTCCACGGGCCGGGGCAACGCGAAGCACTACAAGGGATCGTCCTCGCCTGCCAGGCGGCAAGTAGCGTGCTGAAGGGTCTCGGCCACGCCGACCTGGCCTGGGTCGCTGCCGACCGCGGCGGGCAGGCCGCGCAGCGGCTGGAGGATCCGCTGTGGATCGCGGCGGCGGACTTCAGTTGCGCCTGGGCGCTGCTTGGTGCCGGTGCCCGTCAGCGGGCCGCGGATCTCGCGGCCGGGTCCGCCGACTACGTGCCTACCGCTACCCAGGACGGCCTGGAGGTCCGGGGCGCTTTGCTGCTTACCCAGGCGTTCGCGGCGGCCACCACCGGTTCGAGGGCCAGCGACGTGGCCCTTGATGAGGCCCAGATGCTTGCCGAACGGACCGGGCAGGGCAACGCGTTCTGGTTCATGTTCGGGCCGGTCAACACCGCCACATGGCGCGTGGCCATCGCCTTGGAAGTCGGCGACCCCGGCACCGCGATACAAGCCGCCCGCACCATCAACCCCGACATGATCCCGGCTCGATCCCGGCGAACCAACTACCTCATCGACTACGGCCGCGCGCTGGCGTCCGACCGGCGCATCCCCGAGGCCGTCGACCTCCTCCGCCAAGCCGAACGGCTCAACCCGGACTTCGTGCGCAACAACCCACTGGCCCGAGAAGCGGTGCAGGGCATGCTCCTGCGCGCCCGGGGGCCCGCCGGCGACCGCAACCTCCGCGGACTCGCCGCACGAATGGGCGTCGTCCCACGCTGACTCCCGATCACGGCCGGCGGCCCGGCCGCCCACGACGCGCCAGCGGGGGACTCGGCCGCCCATTGCGCGCGAGCCGGGGACTCGGTCGTCCTCGGCGTGTTGTTCAGCGAGCCCGGCTGCCTCCCGGCGTCCTCGGACATCACCGCCGCGTGTCGCGATCCGAGCGCTTCATATATCGCCGAGTTGGGTTTGTACTGGAGCAAGGCTCCGTCTTACGACGGCGGCGATCGGCGGACTGGCCGTCGCGCTGGAGGTGTCCGGGGGAGATCCTGGCGAGGAAGGGAGGTTGAGTCGCGTGGACCGACGTGCGTTCCTGAGCCTGGCTGCCCTGACGGCGGCGTCTGGCAGTGTGGCGATTGAGGCGGTCGCCTCCGTCGCCGAAGCTGATCCCTCCCTCCTCACCGCGCCGTTCCCGCCAACCGGCCCCGGCACCGGCGAGGCGCACGCCGCGGTCCCGGCCATCCGGCTGGCCTACCTCTCCACCAGCCTCGACCACAGCGACACCCCACCCAGCCGGCCAGCCACCCAGCTCCTCGCCGAGGCCGCTGAGGTGCAGGATCTCAGGCAGGCGTGCAAGTACACCGAGGTCGGCCGGCGCCTGCCCGGCCTGCTGCACGAGCTGTACGCTGCCGCCGCCCGCGGGCCGGGGCAGCGCGAGGCGCTGCAGGCGATCGTCCACACCTGCCAGTCTGCAGCAGCCGTGCTGAAGCATCTCGGCTTTACCGACCTGGCCTGGATCGCCGCCGACCGCGGTGGGCAGGCCGCACAGCGGCTGGGTGACCCGCTGTGGATCGCCGCGGCGGAGTTCGTGCGTGCCTGCAGCGGGCTGCTCCCCGCGGGTGCGTACCGGCGCGCCGCCGACATCGCGGCCATGTCCGCCGACACGGTGCCCACCGGCACCCAGGAGGGTCTGGAAGTGCGCGGCATGCTGCTGCTGGCCTATGCGCTCATGGCGGCCGCCGGTGGCTCGGGCGTCATGGACGCTGCCGTCGAGGAGGCGGCGCGGCTTGCCGAACGCACCGGGCAGGGTAACGCCTTCTGGCTCATGTTCGGACCGGTGAACACCGCGATCTGGCGCATGTCCATCACCTTGGAAGCCGGCGACCCGAGCACCGCCATACAGGTCGCCGGCACCATCAACCCCGACCTGATCCCGGCTCGATCCCGGCGAGCCCAATACCTGACCGACTACGGCCGGGCGCTTGCCGCCGACCGGCGCCCCGCCGAGGCCGTCGACCTCCTCCGCCAGGCCGAACGCCTCGACCCCGACTACCTGCGCAACAACCCGCTGGCCCGGGAGGCAGTGCAGGGCATGCTCCTGCGTGAACGGCGAGCCGCAGGCGACCGCAACCTCCGCGGACTCGCCGCACGGATGGGCATCGTCCCCCACTGAATGGGCCCAAACCAGAGCCGGAGGCTCAGTCGCCCACAGCGCGCTTCGAAACGACTCCGTCGCCTCGCAGGTGCCGGCGTACCTCGGCGAGGACCTGAGGCAGCTCATCGTCCGGGACCTGCTGAACCAGACGGGCCAACTCCTCACGCTCGGCACTGCTCATGGAAGTCAGTCCACCTGCGCCCGCTCAGCGGCTCGGACGGACCGGGGCGGGGTGCGGGGCCGCCCAGGTCATGTTCCGGTTCGGTCAGGCGGCCCCGCACCACAGGGGAGGGGTGGCGACTGGAGGGCGGGACCAGCGCCGGTTGTGGAGGCACGGCGCCGGTCCCGCCAGCTTCGACGATCATCGGGGATCCCACGCGGCCGAACGGCACCAGTGGGCACGACAGGCACAGCCACCCACCGGCACACCGTGCGCAAGCACCGTCCACAACGGACGGCCGCGGCGAGGTTTGCGCGGGCTGGTGCGGTCGGGCCGGCATCAGCGGCGACAGCAGCGTCGACGGGTCGATCCACAACGGCATGTCGCCCTTCACGAGCCGACCTCCACCAGCACTGTCCGCTCCTCAGCCGCTCGGATCACTCGTGCCACCTCGAACGGCGTCATGTGCAGGTCCCGAGCAATCTGCCCAGCCAGCTCCTCGGCCGCGTGCAACGCCACGATCTGCGCGGCAACCTCCGGCGCCACCGTGACGTTGGACACCGACTCCCCCGATCGGTGTCGTTCGACGGCGCGCGTCGCCACGTCTGGAGCAACGACGGTCGCGTGTCGCAGCCCGGGGCGCCCGTCGGTTCGTTCGGCTGTCATACACGGAGTAAACGGCCGGTCACGCCTGCCGGGCAGGGGCATCCGTAGGGGCATCCTGCAACCTGCCCCTACCGGCGAGGCTCTATGCTGCGGATCGTGTCCGTAGGCGCGCTGATTCGCGATCTGCGAGTGGCGCGCGGCTGGTCGCAGGGTCAACTCGCTGGGCGGCTATGCGATATCTCGGGTAGAGATACGTTGTCACGCGAGGATGTCTCTCGCTGGGAGCGCGGCAAGGTGATCCCTGGGCCGTACTGGGTTGGGCATCTGGCGCTCGCGCTGGACGTGCCGGCCGCTGTACTCGGAGAGGAAGCGAGGTTGAGTCGCGTGGATCGACGCGCATTCCTGGGTCTCGCGGCTCTGACTGCGGCGCACGGCAAGCTGGCCGCTGAGACAATTGCAGCGGTCGCCGGAGGCGATGCCGGTTTGCTGACTGCACAGCAGACCTCCCACGGTACGGATTTGGTTATTGCGTCAATGGTTGATGCCAGTTCCGCGCGCCGGCTGCGCCGCTGGATGAGTGATGCATCGGATCCAGTGCTTCGGGTCAATGCGGCGGGCATTCTGGCTAAGGTGCCCGATCAAGGTCCTGCGCGAGACGTCGCAACTGTGCTTGCCGGAGACGACGCGACCCGTCATCTTTACGCCACCGCCGTGCTTTCCAGGGTTTGTGTGTTGGACTGGAACGTCGCGCAGCGCATTGCCGCCAACCCGTTGGCCGTTCCAGTGCGGAAGGCGGCCTTCATGGCTCGTCGGCTCACTAGCGAGGTGTTGAACCCTCGCGATGCGGGCGCTCGGTGGTGTGCCGCCACGGTTCTGCGTGACCTCAGTCCTCTACTCCGCGAAGGATCTCCCGTTGGACATTATCGAAGTTCGTGACGCCGAATTGATGGAGTCGCTTACTCGGCAGCTGCAGGAGCGCCAAATCAGTCGTGGCGCGATCGTTTCATTGATTGGCGCCGTGGACTCGTTCACCGTTTCTACGATGCCGGCGGACGATGCAAGCAAGGACATTCTGACGGACTACCGACAGCCAGCCGAGATGAGCGGAACCGGCGAGATCATCGACGGCACGGTGCACGTTCACGCCGTGATGGCCGTCGAGGGTGATCGCGCCGTCTCTGGACACCTGCATCGAGCCAAGGTCGGAACTTGGTTCGCGAGAGCCTATGTCGTCAACCTTGACTATCCGGAGTAGTCGCCCGCCTGGCGAATAAACCGACACGGACCCTGCGCTCCTCCGCCAAGTCGAGCGGCTCGACCCCGACTGCCTGCGCAACAATCCACTGGCCCGGGAAGCGGTGCAGGGCATGCTCCTGCGTGAACGGCGAGCCGCGGGCGACCGCACCCTCCGCGGGCACCTCCTCCCGGCTACGGGGCAGCCTGCGGCGGCGGCGCCGCGGGCCAGCCCGGGTCCGCCGGGCAGTCGCGTGGGGGAGCCCAGGACGTGATCACCGACTACACACTTCCCGCCGAGATGTCCGGTACCGGCGAGATCCGTGACGGCACCGTGCACATCCGCGCGGTGCTGGCCGTCGAAGGCGACCGCGCCATCTCCGGCCACCTCCACCGAGCCCTCGTCGGCGCCTGGTTCGCCGGCGCCTACATCACCGCCGCAGCCAGGTAATCTGTCATCGCTGTTTCCACCGGATCGCCTGAGCAGGTAGGCCGGGTGGTGACTGCCGGCCGGACCGCCCCCCAACATACCGGGCAGTCCGCACG
>JBKOWA010000418.1:0-3658 GCA_046724155.1 Actinomycetota bacterium | reverse complement strand
CCACCACCAGGGTGATGCCCACGATGATCTGCACGCTGCGGCGGGTGGCCTGCCGGGCGGCGTCGATCCGCCGCCGCATGTCCAGCTCCTCGCGGGCCGAGGTGGACAGCGCGCCGAGCACGTCGCGCAGGCCGGGTCCGCGCAGCCTGGCGTTCAGCACCAGCGCCGCGATGATCAGGTCCGCGGACGGGTCGTCCAGGTCGTCGGCGAACTTCACCAGCGCGTCCGGCAACGGGTCACGGGTACGCAGCCGGTCGACCAGCATCGCCAGCGGTTGCCGGATGACCGGCTGCGCGGCCAGGTAGGTGGCCGGGATCGCCTGCTCCAGGCCGACCGCGCCGGCGATGGTGTCGCGCAGCGACTCGGTCCAGGTGGCCAGCGCCTCCAGCCGCCGCATCTCGGCGCGGGCACCCGCCGCCCCGCCCAGCAGCGAGCGCGCGAAGAAGCCGAGGGCGAACGCCGCGGCGGCCGCGGTGAGCCAGCGGGTGATCAGCAGGGTGACCAACGCGGCGCCGAGGCCCACCATCATCTGCTGCCCGGACGCGGCCAGCCGGTCCCGGGAGAGCAGGCCCGGCCGGGATGCCCGGGCGGGCGGTGGTGGCTGCCCGACCAGCGCCTGCACCAGCGCGAACAGGCCGAGGCCGGTGAGCGCGCCGGCCAGCATGGCCAGCAGCGCGACCGCGTCGATCATGACTCAGCCTCCCCAGCGGCCGTACGCCAGCGGCTCGTACCCGTGCACCACCAGGTCGCTCAGGCTGGCGATGCTGGCTGCGGGCACCGCCCGCCCGGCCGGCCCGGGCTCCCAGATCTCGCTGGAGACCACCCGGCCGTCGACCCCGTTCACCTCCCGGACCGAGGAGATGAACCGGCGCAGCCGGCCGCCGCGCTGGTAGTCGTTGCGCCGCTCGATGAACACCACGAAGTTGATCGCCCCGGCGATCAGCATGTGGGTGGCCTCGATCGGCAGCCGCTCCACCGCCTGCAGCGCGTAGGTGGCGATCCGGTTGAACACCTCGGCCGAGCTGTTGGCGTGGATCGTGGACAGCGACCCGTCGTTACCCTGGCTCATCGCGTTGAGCATGGTGACGATCTCGTCGCCGAGCACCTCGCCGACGATCACCCGGGACGGGTTCATCCGCAGGCTGCGGCGGACCAGCTCGGCCATCGAGATCCGGCCCTGGCCCTCGGAGTTGGGCAGCCGCTCCTCGAACGCCACCACGTTCGGGTGCAGCTCGGGGTAGGCGTCCAGGCCCAGCTCCAGCGCCCGCTCGACGGTGACCAGCCGCTCCCCCGGCGGGATCTCGTTGGCCAGGGCCCGCAGCAGGGTGGTCTTCCCGGCGTTGGTGGAGCCGGCGATCATGAGGTTCTTGCGGGCCGCCACCGCCGCCCGCAGGAACGCGGCCAGGCCCTCGTCGAGGGTGCCGTTGGCCACCAGGTCGGACAGGAACACCCGGGGCATCCGGGCCCGCCGGATGCTGACCACAGGCCGGGCGCACACCTCCATCACCGCCGACAGCCGGGAGCCGTCCGGCAGCCGCAGGTCCAGCTGCGGGTTGGCGGTGTCGAACGGCCGGCTGGACAGGCCGGAGTACGCGGCCAGCGTCTGGACCAGCTCGACCAGCTCCTCGTCGCTCTCGGCGACCGCCTCGACCATCTCCTCCCGGCCGTCCGCCCAGCTCACGAAGACCCGGTCGTGCCCGTTGATGTCGATGTTCTCCACCAGCGGGTCGTCCAGCAGCGGCTGCAACCGGCCCACCCCGTACAGGGCGGCGTGCACCGCCTTGGCGAGGTCCGCCTCCTCCTCCTGGCCGGGTGGGACCCGGCCGGCCTCCAGCTCGGCCTTCGCGTTGTCGGACAGCGCCCGGGAGATCAGCGAGCGGGCGTACTGCCGCTCGTCGTCGGCGGACATGGCCAGCCCCAGCACCGCGTCGTCCCGGCGCTGGGTGGCGACCTTCTCCGCGACCTCGGTGCGCAGCCGCCGAACCAGGGCGTGGTCCATCAGGCACCGCCCCCCATCAGGCCTCGACTCGCGGTTGCAGCTCCCGGGCCAGCCGGCCGGCGATGTCCCGGGCGGACCGGATCAGCAGCGACCGGTCCAGCCGGCCGACCCACTCGCCGGTGATCATTCCCGCGCCGGCCGGGTCGTACCCGATCCGGCCCACCACCACCGCGGGCAGCTGCGACCGGCGCAGCACCAGGTCGATCTCGGCCGCGGACCGGTCGTCGCGGGCCGCGGTGACGGCCACCACGAACAGCGGTACCCCGTCCGGGGTGCCGCTGCGCAGCTCGCCGGCCAGCTGCGCCACCCGGGCCCGCAGGTGGGCCACGCCGTCGACGGTCGGCCGGGTCACCAGCAGCACGGCGGCCGAGCTCCGCAGCACGTCCATGGTCGGGGCGTGCGCGTACAGCCGGCCGCAGTCGGCGACCACGTCCACCCCCGGGGTGCCGTCCAGCAGCGTGGCCACCGGTCCCCACAGCCCGGCCAGCCCGCCGGCCTGGTCACCGGTGGCCAGCCCGAGCAGCACCTCCAGGCCGCCGTCCAGCCGCTGCACGTGCTCGAACAGCTGCTCCGGCGCCGCGCCCCGGCGGGCACCGACGGCGAGCGTGATCAGGCCGGTCTCCGGCGACAGCGGCACCCCGCGGGGACCGCGCAGCCGGTAGGCGATGTCCCCCCCGAACGGGTCCAGCTCGGCCAGCACGCAGCGCCGCGGCCACACCGCGGCCAGGCTCAGCGCGGTGGTGGTGACGCCGGGCGAGCCCTTGTCCGCCGCGACGGCGAGCAGGGCCACTCACGACCCCCCGGCGCCGGTCGTGGTCGGGGTGAACACCGGCAGCTTCACCACGGTGACCGCGTGCAGCGCGTTGGCCAGCGCGAGGTTGGAGAGCAGCCCGCGGCCGGCGCCGGACGGTTCGTCGTTGGGCACGACCAGGGTGAGGATGACGCCGCCGCCGCTGCTGCCGACCACCTTCTGCACGTGGTTGACGAAGGCCGTGGGGACCAGCGTGTCGCCGGCGTGCAGCCCGTCGATCGGCGACCCGGCACCGTCGCCGGACGACTTGGCGACGTCCTGACTCGGCGTATAGATCACCTTGACCGCGCTGCTCGGGCCGATCGCGTCCGGCGGGTACTGGCCGTCCGCAACCTGCACCGCCACCGCGGTGTAGTCCCGGCCCGGGATCTCCTTGCCGAGCAGCATCCCCGAGTTCAGGATCGTCCCGCGCGGGTAGGTGCCGCGGGCCCGGTAGCTGGCGTCGGCGACCTGGCCGAGCTGGCTGCCCGGGATGACCGGCACGCCGGGAGCGCTGACCGAGGTGGTGGTCAGGTCCGCCGCCGTGATCGGCTGCCCGTCGGTCACGTTCCGGGCCAGCACCAGGACGCTCCGCTTGTGACCGCTGCTGATCGCCAGGTACCCGGACACGGCCGCACCGCCGAGGATCAGTACGATGGCCAGCGCGGCGAGCCCTGGGCGGCGCTGCCTGGTCGGCACCGGGACCCGCTCCGCGGTGCCTGCCGCACGGCCTCGGCCGGCCGGTGGAGCCGATCTGCCGGACGCCGGCGGCACCGGTCTGCCGGGCCCCGGCGGTGACTCGAGGGTGGTCATTCGGCGAAGCTCCCCTGGGTCATGGACCATCCGGACACAACCGGACGGTGCCGGTG
>JBKOWA010000211.1:0-2557 GCA_046724155.1 Actinomycetota bacterium | reverse complement strand
GTTCAGCTCCACACCCGCGCCGCAGGGCACCGTGCAGACGATCGCCCCGGCCCCGACCCCGACCAACACCGGGCGGCCGGTCGACCGCAGCCAGGACCAGCCACCGCCGCGGACGTTCACCAGTCTCACCTGGCTTTACATCCTGGTCGCCGCCGGCCTTCTCGTCCTCAGCGGCAGCGCCATCCCCCTGTTCCTGCCGCGGCGGCCCCGCTGGCGGTGGTGGTCGCTGGGCGAGGGTCGGGCGGCGCCGCCGCGACTGCCGCGGCCGACGGCCGCGCCCCGGGTGGAGCAGGAGCTGGCCAGCGTGGTGGACGCCGCCCTGGCCCGGCTGGACGGGGAGCCGGTCGGCGATGCGATCGTGGCCTGCTGGCTGGGGCTGGAGCGGGCGGCGGCCCAGGCGGGCACCCCGCGGCGTGCGGCGGAGACCTCGGCGGAGCTGACCGAGCGGGTGCTGGCCGAGCGCCGGGTCAGCCCGCAGACGCTGCGCCGGCTGGCGGCGCTGTACCGGGAGGCCCGCTTCTCCCGGCACCGGCTCGGCGAGGAGGTCCGGGACGAGGCCCGGGAGCTGTTCGAGCGGGTCCGCGACGAGCTGCGGGTGACCACGTGACGGCGTCCCGGCCGCTGCTGCGGCACCTGCGGGCGCTGGCCTTGGGGGCCGCGGTCGGGGTGGCCGCGGCGGTCGCCCTGCAGCGGGCCGGGCAGCGGGTGCATCCGGCCTACGTGGTCGGGTTGGTGCTGGTCGCGGTGGCGTTGAGCCGGCTGCTGGTGGCGGTCCGGTCCGCGGACGAGCCCGAGCCTGAGGTGGGCGTCGAGGACGTGCCGCAGCCGGCGCCGTACCGGGATCTGGTGTTCCTCGAGGAGCGGTTGTCCTGGGGCAGCGTGGATCGCCAGCGGTTCGAGGAGCGGGTGCGCCCGCAGCTGGTCCGGGTGACCATCGAGAGGCTACGGCAGCGGCACGGCGTGAGCCTGCGGGACGACCCCGACCGTGCCCACCGGATCGTGGGGAAGGAGCTGTGGACGTTCCTCACGGCCCCGGCGAACCCCGACGGGAAACCGATAAGCCATCGGGAGCTGTCCACCCTGATCGGCCGGATCGAGGCGATATGAGCGAGCGCGGCGAGCGAGTCAACGAGCCCGGCAGCGAGCGCGGCGAGCGAGCCGATGGGCACAGCAGCGAGCGATCGAACGAGCCCGGCAGCGGGCCGGCCGGGCAGGCTGAGCCGCTGCCGCTGCCCGAGGTGTGGGCCACCTGCGACCGGGTGCTCGACGAGGTGTGCCGGGCGGTGGTCGGCAAGCGGTACGAGCTGTCCCTGGTGCTGGCCGCGATCCTGGCCGGCGGGCACGTGCTGCTGGAGGACTACCCCGGGCTGGGCAAGACGCTGGCCGCCCGGTCGTTCGCGCAGACGCTCGGGCTGGAGTTCCGCCGCCTGCAGTTCACCCCGGACATGCTGCCCTCGGACGTGACCGGCTCGTTCGTCTACGACCAGGCCCGCGGCGACTTCGCGTTCCGGCCGGGCCCGCTGTTCTGCGGGCTGCTGCTCGCCGACGAGATCAACCGGACCCCGCCGAAGACCCAGGCCGCGCTGCTCGAGGCCATGCAGGAACGGCAGTCCACGGTGGAGGGCCAGACCTTCCCGCTGCCGGCGCCCTTCCACGTGCTGGCCACCGCGAACCCGATCGAGTACGAGGGCACCTACCCGCTGCCGGAGGCGCAGCTGGACCGGTTCCTGATGCGCATCTCGTTCGGCTACCCGGAGACGGACGAGGAGTGGGACGTGCTGCGCCGGCGGCTGGCCCGCAAGCGGGAGGAGATCACCCTCGAGCCGGTGACGGACGCCGCCGGGCTGGCCGGGATGCAGCGGGCGGTGGAGGAGGTGACGGTCGAGGAGTCGGTCGGCCGCTACTGCGTCGACCTGGCCGCCTCGACCCGACACCGGCCCCAGGTGCTGGTCGGGGCCTCGCCGCGGGGCGCGCTGGCGCTGCTGCTGGTGGCCCGGGCGCACGCCGTGCTGCAGCACCGGGACTACGTGGTGCCGGAGGACGTCAAGGCGGTGGCGGTGCCGGCGCTGGCGCACCGGATCACGCTGCGCGCGGAGATGTGGCTGCGCCGGGTGTCGCCCACCGAGGTGGTCCGCCAGGTGCTCGACGAGGTGCCGGCGCCGTCCACCGCGCGGCGCTGACCGTGTCCGGCTGGCGGCCGACGGTCGCGCTGGAACGCGCCCTGCTGATGGCCGGTGGGCTGGCCCTGCTGGCGGTGGCGGTGCGCCGGCCGGACCTGGTCGTGCTGGCCGCTCCGTTCGCGGTAGGAACCGTGCTGTCCCTGGTGCTGGCCGGCCGCAGCCGGCCGCCGGCCGCGGAGCTGTCGGTGCAGCCCGCCGCGCTGCTGGAGTCCGACGAGCTGACCGTCCGGGCACGGGTCACCGGCGCGGCGGACGTCGTGTCGGTCGCCCTGCCCGGCAAGTGGTTCCGGCCCCGTCGCGGCGGGCTGGCCCGGTCCACGGCGCTGCGGCCGGGCGTTCCGGCGGTCGTGGTGCTCGCCCTCGAGCCGGTGCGCTGG
>JBKOWA010000594.1:0-13250 GCA_046724155.1 Actinomycetota bacterium | reverse complement strand
TTCGAGAACTCCTGGCGGACGGTCTGATCGAGATTGGTGACCTTACCGATGCCGGGTTCCAAGCCTGGGAAGGGACACCAAACGACCAGGCGGACCGGATGGAGGCAGCGTGGACGGCGCTCGGCCACTCACCGGAACCAGGCGACTTGTGCTGGCTGGCCAACACCTCCCGCGGCGACCAGGCAGCTGCCGAGGCTGAAGGAAGCCGCGGCGTCAGCCCCTGATGTCCAAGGTTCTCGAGGTCGGCAGTTGTCAAGTTGCGCGCGCTATGGGTGAACGGCGTCCTTGCTGCGGCTCACAGCCAGTCGAAGTCGGCGGCTGACCGGCCGCCGGAAAGCAGCGCGTAGCCGGGGCCACGGTCGAAGAACGGCTCGTCGGTGCGGCGGGCGGCTCGGCGCTCGGCGCGCAGGGCCTCGGAGGCGGCGGTGTCCACGGTGCCGTCCGGGCGCACCAGGACGCCGTAGTCCTCGTGGGCGCCGGCCGGGCTGACCTTGCCCCAGGCCACGTCCCGGGCCACCTCGGCGTAGGGCCGGTCCAGCGGGTCGCCCCAGCCCCCGCCGCCGGTGGTCCGGATCCGGATCACCTCGCCGGCCCGTACCGGCTCGGCGTCGGCCAGCGCGTCCACGGTGCGCTCGTTCGGCCCGCCGGGGTCGATCACCACCGAGAACGGGCGCCCGGCCCGGCCGCCGTTCACCCCCCAGCAGGCCAGCCGGGAGCGGTCCGCGATCGACATGAAGTGGGCGTCCCGCAGCATCCGGATGTGCTTGTCGTAGCCGAGCCCGCCGCGGTAACGCCCGGGGCCGCCGGAGTCCACGGCCAGGCCGAGCCGCTCCACCACGAACGGCCAGCGTGACTCGGCGAACTCCACCGGGATGTTCCGCGAGTCGGGCACCACGTGGATGGTGTCCTCGCCGTCGGCGTAGTAGCGCCCGCCGGAGCCGCCGCCGAGCACCTCGCGCATCAGGTACGGCGTGCCGTCGGCGTCGGTGCCGTACACCCCGGTGTACCGGATCGTCTCCTGGTCGGCCGGCATCCGTCCGCCGGTGGCCTTGGCGAGCGTGCCGGCCAGCACCCCGAGCAGCCGCAGGATGACGAACGTCCGGGCGTTGGTGGGCGCCGGGAAGACCGGGGTGAGCAGCGTGCCGGGCGGCGGGAAGCGCAGCTCCAGCAGCGGGACGACGCCCTCGTTCACGTCCAGCTCGGCCATCCGCTGCGGGGTGTCGGCCAGGTTGCGCAGGACCGGGGCCAGCCACTTGGCCAGGAAGTTGCCGTCCGCGTAGTCGCCGCAGTGGTTGATCGGGCCGCGGGCCTGCGGCGAGGTGCCGGTGAAGTCGAGCACCAGCTTCTCGGCAGTCTTGGTCAGGGTGATCCGCTGGGCGTGCAGCCGCGGCGGGTCGACGCCGTCGTGCTCGGCGTAGTCCTCCCAGACGAACGTGCCGTCCGGGATCTTCGCCAGCACCTCGTCGCGGAACACCGCGGTCGTGCCGTCGATGATCGCGTCGAAACACGCCTCGACGGTCTGCCGCCCGTACCGCTCGAACAGCTCGGCCAGCCGGCGCGCCCCCATCAGGCAGGCCGAGCACTCCGCGTCCAGGTCGGCGGCCAGCGACTCGGGCATCCGCGAGTTGCGCACCATGATCTTCAGCGCCGCCTCGTTCGGCACCCCGGCGTCCCACAGCCGGATCGGCGGCACCATCAGCCCTTCCTCGTACACGCTCGTCGCGTGGCTGGGCATCGACCCCGGCACCGCGCCACCGATGTCGTCGTGGTGCCCGAACGCCTGCACGAACGCCACCACCTCGGGCCCGCTGCCGGAGTCCCCGCCACCGGAGTCATGGAACACCGGCACGGTCACGCACAGGTCCGGCAGGTGCCCGATGCCGCCCTCCGAGGAGTACACGTCGTTGTGGAAAAACACGTCGCCCGGGCGCATGGTCGCCATCGGGTAGTCGCGCACCACCGGGTGCACCAGCGCCGAGTACGACCGCCCGGTCAGCTTGCGCAGCCTCCGGTCGTGGATGCCCGCCCGGTAGTCATGCGCGTCCCGGATCATCGGCGACCGAGCGGTCCGCCCGATCGCCGTCTCCACCTCCCGCTCGATTGCCGCCAACGTCCCCTCGACGATCTCCACCACCACCGGGTCAACCGTCAAGACGTCAGCTCCGCCAACGCCGCCACCAGGTCCCGGTCCCGGTCGAAGCCCCGTCGCCGGATCAAGTCGATGCTCTCCCGCGCCAAGGCAAGATCGTCCTCCGTTGCGATGGCCAGCAGGGCTCGAAGGTCGGCGAGATCCTGCGGCCTGGTCTCGTCGTTCCGGGCCAGCAGCTTGACTGCGATGAGGTGGCCGGTCTGAGCCACCGGAACGATCAGGCCGGGCGCGATCTCGAGCTTGTCGGCCGCAGCCACGATTTCGGGCTCGATACCTGAGCTTGCGAACAGCAGGTCGACGATGACTTCGTCCGCCTCGTTGGATGTCCCCAGCCGTGCGGTCGCCAAGCGTCCGGTGGCTTCCTGTTCGACCAAGGCGTTCACCCGGTAGCCGGTGGCGGCCAAGGATCGGACAACCTGCTCGGCGTGGCTGTCGTCCGACACTGCGACCGCGACGTCGACGTCCCGGGTAAACCTTGGATCCGCGCGTGCCGATATCGCGAACCCCCCGACCAGCGCCCAGTCCTGACCGATGCCCACCAGCTGCGAAGCTATGCGGTGGAGCGCCTGCTCGACCGGGTTCATTCGAACCGGCGAGAGGGCCGGCCGACAGCATCGCCGTGCGGGGCGCCTGGCCGGCTGGTGCGCCAGGCGCGGACCTCGGCCTCGATGTCCTCCGGGTCGGCGTCCGGGCGTTCGCGGCGCAGGCGCTGCCTCACGAGCGTTTCGCCCATCTCGTACATGTTGAGAGCGAGCTGTAGCTTCCTCGCGGCCAACGCCTTGTCCACGTGATCGAGTGTACGGGTGCGTGATTCAGACGCTGCTCTCTGCGCGGGTTATCACCAGGTTGGTGAAGCGGTCGGCGGTGGCCTGGAAGCCGGGGTGGACGGGGATCGTGGAGCCGTACTCCTCGATGATGGCGGGGCCGGGGACGGTGGTGCCGGGGGGCAGGTCGGGGCGGTGGTACACGGGGGTGTCTGTGTACTCGCTGTCGAAGCAGACCGGGCGGCGGGTCGCGGGGGGCGGCGCCGTGGCGGGGGCGTCGGGCTCCTGGGTCAAGGTCGTGGGGGCGGGGCGCAGGGTGGGGCGGCGGATGGGGCCGATGCCGGTGACGCGCAGGTTCACCCACTCGACCTGCTGCTCGGGGCGGTCCCGGAAGCTGTAGCCGTACGCCTGCTGGTGCGCGTCGTGGAACGCGGCAACCACGGCGTCCGGGTCGAGCGGGCCGTCCGGCACCGGCACCCGCACCTCGAACGCCTGCCCGAAGTAGCGCAGGTCGGCCGAGCGGGCGTAGCGGTGCGCGGCCCGGTCGAAGCCCTCCGCGTCCAGCGCGGCCGCGGCCTGGCCGGTCAGCGCGGCGAAGTGCCGTTCCACCGCGGCCGGGTCCAGCGCGGCGTGCCGGGTCACGTGCGTCTGCACGTAGTCGTTCTTCACGTCCACCGTCAGCAGGCCGAACGCGGACAGGTTGCCCGGGTCGCGGGGCACCAGCACGGCGGGCAGCCCGAGGATGTCGGCCAGCCGGCAGGCCAGCAGCGAGCCGGAGCCGCCGAACGTGGTGAGCACGAAGTCGCGCACGTCCAGGCCGCGCTTGACGGTGGCCTGGCGCAGCGCGTTGGCCTGGTTCCAGGCCGAGATCTCCAGGATGCCGGCGGCCGTCGCCGCCAGGTCCAGGCCGAGCTTGCCGCCCAGCGCGGCCAGGCCGTCCCGGGCGGCCTCGACGGACAGCGGCACCTCGCCGCCGAGCAGGTGCGGCGGGATCCGGCCGAGCACCAGGTGCGCGTCGGTGACCGTCGGCTCGGTGCCGCCGCGGCGGTAGCACAGCGGGCCGGGGTCGGCGCCGGCCGACCGGGGGCCGACCTTGAGCGTGCCCTCCCGGGACAGCCAGGCGACCGAGCCGCCGCCCGCGCCCACCGTGACCACGTCGATCATCGGGATCTTCGAGGGGTACCCGCCGACGGTGCCCTCGGTGGTCAGCGCCGGCTCGCCGCCCAGCACCACCGACACGTCCGTCGAGGTGCCGCCGCCGTCCAGGGTGAGCACCCGGTCGAACCCGGCGGTGCGGGCCACCAGCGCGGCGCCCAGCGCACCGGCGGCCGGCCCGGACAGCACCGTGGTGATCGGCTGGTGCACCACCTCCTCGGCGGACAGCACGCCGCCGTTGGACTTCATGATGTAGAACGGCACCCCCGGGGCCAGGTCGGCCAGCCGCCGGCCGATCCCGGCGACGTACCGCGCCACCTTGGGCTTCACCGCGGCGTCCACCAGGGTGGTCATCGCCCGCTCGTACTCCCGGTACTCGCGCAGCACGTCGCTGGACAGCGACACGACGGCTGCCGGGTGCTCGGCGGCCAGGATCTCCCGCATCCGCTGCTCGTGTGCCGGGTTGGCGTAGGCGTGCAGGAAGCACACCCCGAGCGTGCCGATGCCACGCTCGCGGAACCACCGCGCCACCGCCCGGGCGCCGTCCTCGTCGAACGGCCGCAGCTGCGCGCCGGTGTGGTCCAGCCGGCCGCCGACGGTGCGCACCAGGTCGGCCGGCACGATGCGCGGCGGCTTGACCCAGAAGTAGGAGTTGCCGTAACCGTCGGGGACACTCTGCCGGGCGATCTCCAGCAGGAACTCGAACCCCTCGGTGGTGATGAGCCCGATCGGCTCCAGCTCGCCCTGGAGCAGGTGGTTGGTGGCCACCGTGGTGCCGTGGCAGACCGCGGTGATCTCCGGGGGGTCACTGAGCTTCGCGGAGTCATTGGGGCCGAGCAGGGCCAGCACCTTGCGCAGCCCCGCGACGAAGCCCTCGGCCGGGTCGGCCGGCGTGGACGGCGTCTTGGTGCTCACTACCTCGCCGGTGTCCTCGTCGAAGGCCACCACGTCGGTGAACGTGCCGCCGGTGTCGATCCCGACCCGGACCCGGCGCCGGCCCAACCGGCGCGCGGCGTTCGCCGGCCCAGCCTCGGTTGCCGGTGCCGCGGCGCCAGACACGCTGGCGGGCGGGATACGAGCGGGCGGCGGGGGCGGCATAGCGCCACATCATGAACGACGGCGGGTGCCCGGGGCGACCGTAGGCCGTCAGCAGCCCGCTGGCGGCGCCTGGCCCTGCCACGGTCTGCGCCATCCAGCGTAACAAATTGGCCCAATCGGGCTGTAAGTGTTGCGGTCGGGTGGCCGAACGTAAAAGAATCTCAGCCGGCACGGCCGTGCCGCTGTACCCACCCCACACCCTCCCCTCACCCCACGTCGAGACCCACTCACCCCACCCATGATCGTGCCCCGCCGCCCGAGGTGTCCCCGCGGGTGCCGTTGGCGCGTCGCTTCGCACTCCGGTTCCCAGGCCGGCTCCGCCTGCCGACCGCATCCCCTTCGGCATGCGGTGCGACCGTGCGAGGAAAGGAGTGCCACTTCATGATCAGGCGCCTGCTCCAGGTCCCCGGGGCGGCCGCGGTCAGCACAGCGATCAACGCCCCGACCTCACCGGGCCGTTCGTCTTCCCGTGCCACATCCCGGAGTATGAAGACATGCGGCTGACGGGGCAGTTCAACCGTGCCGTGATCTCCTCGAGTCGGTAGTCGGACCAACGCCGGAAAGGCGGAGCAGGCGACCGGACCGTCGGAAAGCCGCGATTTCTCGGTGCCACCAGGAGTGGTGCCGGAGCGGCTATTCAAGCGCGCCCTGGAACGTCGGTAGGACGGGAGTCGGTAAAAAAATCAACAGGCCAGGGACTTGCCAAGCAGCGGGCGGGAAGCTTTGACTTCCTAGCGGTCCACCAAAGGAGGCTTGACCTTGTCACTCAAACCAGCCGTTGTGACCGCCGGAGCAGCTTTGCTCATGATCAGTGGGGCCGCGCTATCCGCCGGGTCCGCTGCGGCGTCGCCGGCCGCTGCCCACCCGCAGCGAGCCTGTCCCGGAGCGGTAGCGGGCAGCGCCCGCTGCCACGCCCAGGTGTTGGTCGACGCCGGGGGAACCCCGCACGCCACCAGCCCCACCGGCTTGAGCCCGGCCCAGATCAAGGCCGGGTACAACTTCCCCACCGGTTCCACAGCCGGGGCGGGCACGACAATCGCGATCGTGGACGCGTTCAACGACCCGACCGCGGAGGCTGACCTGGCGGTGTTCAACAGCCAGTTCGGGCTGCCCGCGTGCACCACCGCGAACGGCTGCTTCCAGAAGGTCGACCAGAACGGTGGCACCCACTACCCGCGCACCAACGCGGGCTGGGCGCTGGAGATCAGCCTGGACATCCAGTGGGCACACGCCATCGCCCCGGGCGCGCACATCCTGCTCGTCGAGGCGAAGACGAACAGCTTCACGAACCTGCTGACCGCCGAGGACTACGCCAAGACCCACGCCCAGTACGTGTCGAACAGCTGGGGCGCCTCGGAGTTCTCCGGTGAGACGGGATACGACAGCCACTTCGCCCAGTCCGGGGTGAGCTTCTTCGTCTCCTCCGGCGACAACGGCACGCCGGCTGAGTACCCGTCCGCGTCGCCGAACGTCATCTCGGTCGGTGGCACCACGCTCACTATGAACGGCCTCACCTTCGTCAGCGAGACCGGGTGGAGCGGGGGCGGTGGCGGCTGCTCTGCCTACGAGACGGCGAATACCGCGCAGAGCGGGTTCTCCCAGTACGGCCAGGTGAACTGCGCCGGCAAGCGGGCCACCCCGGACGTGTCGCTGGACGCCGACCCGGCCACCGGCGTCTCCGTCTACGACAGCACCCCGATCCAGGGCCAGTCCGGCTGGTTCACGGTCGGCGGCACCAGCGCCTCCTCGCCGATGTGGGCGGGTCGCGCGGCGGTGGCCGGCGCGGTGGTCAACGCGGCCTACGTGTACGGCAACAACATCACCTTCCGCGACATCACCGTCGGCAACAACGGCGCGTCCTGCCTGGTCGGTTTCGACCTGTGCAGCGGGCGCGGCAGCTGGACCGGCTGATCCCCGTTCGGTGACAGCACGCTGCCGCCGGTCCCACCGGAGGGGCCGGCGGCAGCAGCGCCCTCTGCTCGGCCTCGTGCGCTTCAGGCCAGGCTCCGGCCGGGCGGCTCAGCCCGCATCGCCCGCCGCGAAGCGGACCTCCGCCGTGTCGGCGGTGCCCGCGCTACGCCCGGGCGCGCCCTGCTCCTGCCAGTAGAGATTGGTGTGCGCGATCACCTGCGCGGGGGGTGGCGCGCCGTACGCGCTGAGGTCCTCGGTCGTGTGCGCGTCACCGACCAAGGTCACGTCGTACCCGCGAACGAAGGCCCCGTGGATGGTCGAGCGGATGCACGCGTCGGTCTGGGCACCGGCAACGACCAGTCGGCCGACCCCATGCTCGGCGAGCAGCGTCTCCAGCTCGGTGCCCTCGAAGGAGTCGCCGTAGCTCTTGTGGACGAGAGGCTCCGACTCGCGGCGGACCAGCTCCGGCACGTACTTCCAGCTCTCGCTGCCCCGCCGGAGATTGTCGTCGGAGTGCTGCACCCAGACCACGGGCACGTCCTCTGCGCGAGCCTTGCCAACCAGGGTGTTGATGTTCGCAATCACGCCGTCGCGGTTATGGGCGTCGGCCACCACCCCGTTCTGGACGTCGATGACGAGCAGCGCGGTGTTCGGCCGACCGGACAGGGTCGTCATGGGAGCCTCCTGACTCGACGCGGATCTCGGTGTCGGCTGCCACAGTAGGATTGGCCACCGACAAACGGGGGCTCGATGCTGCCGCCCGCCGGTCGGATCAGTCGGGCTGACCGTGCGGGAACCGGGTGCTGGCCGGGCGGCGCAGGTCGGCCAGGTGCCGTTCGATGAGCGCGAGGTTGCGGTCGGCCAGGTGGTCGAAGCGCTGCGGGACGTTCGAGCCGGGGGTGAGCGAGCCGAGCGCGGTCGCCGGGTCGAGTCGGGCGCTGACCCAGCCCTCGTGCGAGGCGGCCCGGGCGACCACCTGGGCGATCGGCGTGACGATCATGGAGTTGCCGAAGTAGAGCGCGCCGGCCGGGTCCGCGCCGGTCGCGTTCGCGCCGACCACGAAGACGTGGTTGTCGTACGCCCGGGCCCGGTTGGTCAGCTCCCACAGGTCCGCCGAGCGCAGCAGCGCGGCCGGCCGGCAGATCACCTCGGCGCCGAGCACCGCCTGGATCCGGGCCAGCTCCGGGTAGTCGCCGTCGAAGCAGATCATCATGCCGATCCGGCCGAGCGCGGTGTCCACCACCACGGCCTCGTCGCCCGGGGTGACCCAGCCGCCCTCGGCCCGGCCCTCGCCGCAGAACACGTGCGTCTTGTGGTACGCCCCGAGCACCTCGCCGGCCGGTCCGACCAGGGCGGCAGTGTTGTACACGGTGCCGCGCTCCGGGCCGCGCCCGTAGCTGCCGTACACCACGTGCACGCCCAGCCGCTGGGCGGTGCGCTGCACCGGCTCGGTGAGCGGCCCCGGGATGTCGGCCACCAGGTCCCACAGCGCCTCGGCCGGTATCCCCGGGGTGAAGCCGGTGGTCGCCGCCTCCGGCAGCACCACCAGCTCCGCCCCGGTCGCCGCCACGCACCGCTCGAGGAAGGCCACGCACCTGTCCACGTTCGCCTTGACCGACTCGGCCGTCAGCGGCCCCGGCACCGGCGCGACCTGCACCGCCGCCACAGTGAACGCCCGCATCCGCCACCTCCCACCCTCGTCACCCTGGCTAGATTGTCGCTCAGCTGCCCGCCGCCCGTACTCGCACATCAAGTAGGGTCCCGTACTTTGCACATCAAGTAGGGCCGAGTACTATTGGTAGGTGCGGTTTACGCACTCGCACGAGGTTGAGGGAGCCAGGGTGCGTGCGCGTCTGACAACGTGGGCTGAAGTTGGCGGCCGGGTGGCAACTGCTCGCCAGCGTGCCGGGTTCACCCAGAGCGAGCTTGCCGACCGGCTGGGCGTCCACCGGTCCACCGTCACCCGCATCGAGTCGGGCCAGCGTCAGATCGACGCCTTGGAGCTGGCGCGGCTGGCTGAGCTGCTCGGACGGTCGGTCGAGTGGTTCCTCACCGAAGCGCCGCCCACGATCGCGAGTCGTCGCGGCGGCCTGTCGGCCGATCAAGACGTGCAGCGGTTGGAAGACGAGCTGGAGCGTACCGCCCGAGATGTGGAGTTGCTGACCGAGATCAACTCGATGTCGATGACGTCGGCCTCGCTTCATTCCGGTGTGACGACCCTGGCGGAAGCAGAGGCAGGCGCCCTGCAGGCCCGGGCGTTGCTGGCGTGCGAGCAAGGTCCCCTGATAGACCTACAGTGCGCGGTCGAGCGGGTTGGGCTCCTCGCATTCTCGCTGGACCTCGGCCCAGGCGTGATAGATGGCGGGTACGTCCGCGTCGGCGACCTGGGTGTCGCTCTGGTCAACGGCACGGCCGATCCCGGCCGGCGACGCTTCAACCTGGCGCACGAGCTCGGGCACCATTTGCTCGCGGACGAGTACACCACCGACTTCGGTCTTGGGGTGGCGGCCAGTCGGGAGGACCGCGAGGCGCTGATCAACGCCTTCGCCATCCATCTCCTGATGCCGCGCTCCTCGATAACCGCGCGTTGGGACACGTTGTCCGCGCAGCTGGATGACAAGCGTTCCCGGTTGGTCACGCTGGCTGCCGAGTACCGGGTTAGCTGGACTGCGGCCATCTCGCATGCGTTGACATTGGAGCTGATCTCGCGCCGCGAGTTCGAACAACTCGCCAGCCAGCGCCCGACTGCCGCGGACTACCACGAGCTGGGCGTGCGGTTCGGTGAGGAGCTAAGGCCGGTCGCGCTCGCTCCAGCATTCGCCCAAGCGGCCGTACGCGCGTACCGCCGGAGCGTCATCGGCGCGGACCGGGCCGTTGAGCTGCTGCGGGGTACGATATCGGCCGAGGACCTGCCGCCGCACAAGGAGATCCCGATGGAGGCACTGGCGCCCGAGTTTGACCGCCTCGGATGACCACGTCCAACGGGGTCCTCGTCTTCGACGCAAGCCCCCTTGTTCATTTTGCCCGGGCCGATGAGCTGAAGGCGCTACGCCTCATCGTCCTCGACTTCGAATGTGTGACCACGAAGGCGGTGCTCGGCGAGTTGCGCAGAGGTGCCGAAAAGCGCCCCGCGTTATGGCAGGTGATGGATCTCGACTGGATCGAGACTGTGCCATGCGATGAACTCGAAGAGCTGTATCTTTTTGGGCAGTACATGAACAGGCTCGGCAATATCGAACGTAATGCGGGGGAGGCGTCCGTGCTTGCCTGGGCCGAATCTCACTCGGCTGCGGCGTACGTCGACGATCAGGTTGCGTGCAATGCCGGCCGGTCTCGCGGCGTTCGAGTCCATCGCACGCTGCAACTTGTCGTTGAGGCGTGCCGGGTCGGTGCATTGGCTGAGATCAAAGCCCAGTAGCTCGTTCAGAACTTGGCCGACACTGACGCTCGCTTCCCCGCCGCAGCTCGCGACGATCTGTTTGGCTGGGCGAGATCCCTGGAACCGCCCCTGCTGTAGGGCGGCCTGGCTCGGGAAGGTCGGCTCCGCCAGTCAGCGGTGGCGGGCGGTGGAGCGGGCGAGGGTCCAGCCGACGGCGATGCCGGCCAGGGTGGCGAACGCGCCGAGGCTGGCGGCGGCGACCAGTGCCCACAGCTCGCCGGCCCGGGAGGCTTGGGCGGCGGCAGCCGGGCGGGTGAAGACCCGCGATGCTTCGGCGGCCTCCGCGGTGGTGGCCTCTGGGGAGATCTCCGCTGGGCCGGGCACCTGGGGGCGGCCGGGTTTGGCGGGCGCTGCGGCGGTGCCGGGGGGTGCGGGGGGCTCGGGGGCGGCGGTGAAGATGGCGTTCACTGCGGTGAAGAACTCGTCGGCGGTCTTCCTGGCCACCCCGGCCAGCACCCGCTGGCCGACGCCGCCGACCATGCCGCCGACCACTGCGTCGGCGTCGTAGGACAGCAGCGTGGTGCCGTCCCCGTTCGCGGCGAGGGAGACCGCGACGTCGGCGAGCACCGTGCCGGGGGCGCCGGAGCCGGAGGCACGCAGCACGAAGGAGTGCGGCTCCCGCTGGTCGGTCAGCCGGACGTCGCCGGAGAACGTGCCGCGGATGGCGGCGACCCCGGCGGTGACCGTCATCCGGTACGCGTCCGGGCCGACCTGCTCCAGCCGCTCGCAGCCCGGGATGGTGCGCACCAGCACGGCCGGGTCGTTCAGCATCCGGTACACCTCCTCGACCGGGCCCTGCAGGGTTGCCGTTCCGGACACCTTCATCGCTACCCGCTCCCTTCCCGCCCCTGGGCACGGCGGCGCAGCTCCCACAGGTCGGACGGGGAGATCGGCATCCGGTCGATCCGGATCCCCTCGGCGTCCTCGATGGCCGACGCGAGCACCGCGGCGCCCGGGATCACGCCGGCCTCCCCAGCGCCCTTGACACCCAGCGGGTTCAGCGGCGACGGGGTTTCGAGGTGGTCGATCTGCACCGCCGGCACCTCCGAGGCGTACGGCATGAGGAAGTCCATGAACGAGGCGTTCAGCAGCTGGCCGTCCCCGTCGTAGACGATCCGCTCGTACAGCGCCCCGCCGACGCCCTGCGCCACGCCACCGTGGATCTGCCCCTCGACGATCCGGGGGTTGATCAGGTTGCCGCAGTCGTGCACCACGCAGTACCGCAGGATGCGGATGTCGGCGGTGTCCGGGTCGGTCTCCACCACCGCGGCGTGCATACCGTAGGCGAACGTGGACCGCACCGGCGAGTAGTAGTCCGTCGCCTCCAGCCCGGGCTCGTCGTCGTCGGCGACCGGCGGGCGGTCCGGGTCGGAGCCGCCGGCGAACTGGGTGGCCAGCGCGGTCTGCTCGTCGAAGGCGTAGCGCAGTGGGTTGGCCAGCGCCGCGACCGTCCCCAGCGCGATCTGCGCGGTCGGGTCGCCCTTCACCCGGACCGTTCCGCCGACCAGCTCCAGGTCGTCCGGCGCCGCCTCCAACGCCTGCGCCGCGATCCGCAGCGCCTTGGCCCGGACCGCGCCGGCGGCCAGGGCCACCGCGTTCCCGCTCATCACCGCGGCCCGGGAGGCGAAGGTGCCCACCGCGTACTTGAACCGCCGGGTGTCCCCGGTGACCACGCTGACCGCGTCCAGCGGCACGCCCAGGGCGTCCGCCGCGACCTGCGCGAACACCGTCTGGTGCCCCTGCCCCTGGCTGGTCAGCCCGGTCGCCACCACCACCGCGCCGGTGGTCTCCACCCGGACGTGCGCGCCCTCGTACGGTCCGACCCCGGTGCCCTCGACGTAGCAGGCTAGCCCGATGCCGATCCGCCGCCCCTCGGCCGCAGCGGCGGCCCGTTCCCGCGGGAAGTCCTCCCAGCCGACCAGCGCGCGCACCTTGGCCAGCCCGGCCGGGTAGTCGCCGGAGTCGTAGACCAGCGGCCGGCCGTCCTGGAAGACCATCCCCTGGTCGTACGGCATCTCCTCGGGCCGGATGACGTTGCGCTCGCGCACCTCGGCCCGGTCGGCGCCGAGGTACGCCGCGATGGCGTCCATCGTCCGTTCCATCGCGAACACGCCCTGCGGCCGGCCCGCGCCCCGGTACGGCGTGACCATCACGGTGTTGGTGTAGAGCGAGGTGAACTCCACCCGGTACGCGCCCGGCTTGTACGGCCCGAGCAGCTGGGTGGCCGTGATGATCGGCACGATGATGCCGTACGGCGTGTACGCGCCGTTGTCGTGCCAGAACGTCACGTCCAGGCCGAGCAGCCGGCCGTCGCCGTCGAAGCCGACCCGGACGTGGTGCCGCTGCCCCCGCTCGTGCGCCGAGGACACGAAGTGCTCGCGGCGGTCCTCCGCCCACTTGATCTCCTGCTGCAGCCGGATCGCCGCCCAGGGGACGAGCACCTCCTCCGGCCACGGATGGTTGATCTTCACCCCGAAGCCGCCGCCGACGTCCGGGGTGACCACCTCCACCCGGTCCACCGGCAGCTCCAGCTTGGTCGCCAGCGCGAACCGGACCGAGGTCGAGGTCTGCGTCGAGCTGTGCACCCGCAGCGTCCGGTCCGCGGCGTCCCACCGGGCGTGCACGCCGCGGCCCTCCAGCGGCATCGAGGCGGACCGCTCGATGTCCAGGTCCAGCTCCAGGGTGTGCGGCGCGGCGTCGATGGCCGCCCGGGCGTCGCCGACCTCCTGCACAA
>JBKOWA010000101.1:0-4805 GCA_046724155.1 Actinomycetota bacterium | reverse complement strand
CAGCTGTGCCGTCCCCGTCCCCGTCCCCGTGCCCGCCGGCCCCGTGGGCGATGCCAGGATCGGCCGGGCTGGCGACGACGCCCCTCCCACCGTCGCTCCTTCCGCTGTGGTCCCGTCCGCCGTTGAACACGTGCTCCGGCGGCGGGTACCCCGGCGTACCGACCGGACAGACCAGCTGCCGGCCTCGGCGGCGCCCTCCAGGTCGACCAGCCACACCGCGCCGGCCGGGTCGACCGCGACGTGCGCCCGGGCCTGCGCGAGAACGACCGGCGCACCGCTGCGCCGGTCGTACCCCTCGAACACCGCACCCCCCTCGAACACCGCACCCCTGCCGGAGTGGCGGGCGGCCTTGAGTGCCACGAACCGGCCCCCGAGCACCGGTCCGCGAGCGCCCTCCACGCGCCGCACGCTCTCCATGACTCCCCTCCGCCCGAGGGTCAGGGATACTTCTCCAACTGACCCCTCAAGGGTGCTGCGCCCGGTGGGACGGGCGCCTGAGGTAGGCGTCCCGCGCCGGTCGGGAGCACTGCCCGGATGCGTCGGGACACCGCCCGTAGCGGCCGGGACGCCGAGGCCTCAAACTGGATTGGTGGCGCGGGCGTGGGCGCGGGTCTGGGCGGGGGCCGGGGTGCTGTCCGCGTTCGCCGCGGTGGCGTTCGCCGGGTGGGTGATGATGCAGCCCCGGCCGGAGACGTTCTCCCTCCAGCCCTCGTCGTTCAACCCCAGCAGCTTCGTCGCGGCGTGCGGCCTGCTAGGTCTGGTGTGGGCGCTCACCGGCCTGCTGCTGGTGCGGCGGCGGCCCCGCAACGCGCTCGGCTGGCTGGTGCTCGGCATCGGCGTGTCGCAGGCGTGGGCGGTGGGGTTCACCGCGTACGGCGGGTTCGGCCTGCTCGAGGCGGCGCGGTCCTGGCCGGCGTTCGTCGGCACGGCGCTGTACATCCCGGGATGGCTGCTGCCGGCCACGCTGCTGCTGGCCATCTACCCGGACGGGCAGCTGCCGGGCCGGCGCTGGCGGTGGCCGGTGGCCGGGGCAGTCGGCGCGATCGCGCTGCTGACCGTGTGCATCCCGCTGCCGGTCGTCGGCGACGACCAGGCGCACGGCTGGGCGGTCGTGCCGACCCTGCCGAGCCGGCTGGGTGACGTGCTGCTGCCGAACTTACCCATGTACCAGACCAGGGTCTTCGTCGCGCCGGGCACGCGGGTGGGCCCGGTCGCACCCGACTGGTGGCCGATGTGGACCAACGTCGGGGTCTGGGCGTTGAAGCCGGTGCTGGTCGTGTGCATGCTGGCGATCTGGGTGGGCACCGTGGTCCGGCTGGTGCAGGCCCGCCCGCCGCGGCGGCAGCAGCTGCGCTGGCTGGTGTGCGTGGTGCTGCCCTGCCTGCCGGCCTCCCTGCTCGCCCCGGTGGAGTTCGCCAACGCGCTGGTGCTCGCGCCGATGCTGCTGGTCCCGGTCGCCGTTGCGATCGGCGTGCTGCGGTACCGGCTGCTGGGAATCGAAGCGGTGCTGCGCCGCGGGCTGGTGTACGGAACGGTCACCGCCGTGTTGGTCGGGGTCTACCTGCTGGTCTCCGCGACGGCCGGAGCGCTGCTGGAGGGCCGCCGCCCGGTGCCCTCGGCCGGGGTGGTCGCCGCGGTGCTGGTGGCGGTGGGTCTGGCACCGGCCCGGGACCGGCTGCAACGGGGCGCCGTCCGGCTGATCTACGGCGAACGCAACGACCCGATGCACGCGGTGACGCAACTCGGGCAATGGGTGGCGCAGACCGGGGAGCTGGACCTGCTACCCGGGGCGCTGGCCAGCGTCATGACCGCGGTACACGCTCCGGGGGCGGCGGTGACCGGCGCGGACGGCCGGCTCATCGCCAGCCACGGCACACCACCGGATCCGACTCCCGGCTCCGGCACCGCCGTCCTGCCGCTGTGGTACGGCGGCCACCAGCTCGGCGAGCTGCAGGTGGCGCCGGGGTGCCCGGGCCGGGCCTACGCAGCCCCCGAGCTGCGGCTGCTGGCTGCGCTGACGCTGCAGGTCGCCGTCGTCGTCCGCGCCTTCGAGCTGACCGAGGCCCTGGAGGCCGAACGGGACCGGGTGCTGGCCGCCATCAGGACCGAACGCGACCGGATCCGGACGGAACTGCACGACGGCCTGGGCCCGTCGCTGTCCGGCCTGGACCTCGGCATGCAGGCCCTGGCCGAAACCATGCGGCAGCCCGGCGCCCCCTACCCGAACGGGCTGCTGGACCGGATGAAGGAAGAGGCGGGCCTGGCGCTCGGCGAGGTGCGCCGGATCATCGACGGCCTGCGGCCCGCGCCGCTGGACACGATGACCCTGCCCGATGCGATCCGCCGGCACATCCAGACGGTTTGCGGCGCCGTGCCCGTCGAGGTGACCGCCACCAATCTGCCGACGCTGCCGCCGCTGGTGGAGAGCGCCGCCTACCGCATCACCGCCGAAGCGCTCAACAACGCGGCCCGGCACGCCAAGGCACACCGGGTCGAGGTCACCATGACCGCGCCGAACGGCGCGTTGCATATCACCGTCGCCGACGACGGCTGCGGCCTGCCGCCCTCCGCCACGGCCGCCGGCAACGGGGAGAACCTCGGCCTGGCGTCGATGCGGTCCCGCGCCGAAGCGCTCGGCGGTCAGCTGGCCATCGCCTCCGGCGCTGGGGGCACCACTGTCTCGGCCACCCTGCCGCTGGGGTCGGCATGACCACCAACGGCCCGGTCCGGGTGGTCATCGCCGACGACCACCCGATGTTCCTCTACGGTCTGAAGGCCGCGCTGGCGATCGCCGGCGAGCTGGACATCGTTGGCGAGGCCGCCGACGGGAACGAGCTGCTCGCGGTCGTCGATCGCACCACACCGGACGTCGTGCTCACCGATCTGGCCATGCCCGGCCTGGACGGCGCCACCGCCACCAGCAGGATCCTCGCTCACCACCCCGACATCGCCGTGCTGGTGCTCACCATGCACGAGGACAACCAGGCGCTGTTCGCCGCGCTCAGCGCCGGCGCCCGCGGCTACCTGCTCAAGGGCGCCGACCGCACCGAGATCATCCGTGCGGTGCTCGCGGTCGCCGCCGGCGAGGCCGTCTACGCCCCCTCCGTCGCCCGGCGGATCACCGACATCTTCACCGGCGTCCACCGGGACCGCGCCGCCACCGCCTTCCCCGAGCTCACCGACCGGGAACGGGAGGTCCTCGACCTGGTCGCCGCCGGCCGTGGCAACCACGAGATCGCCCGCCGGCTGGCGCTGTCGGAGAAGACCGTCCGCAACCACGTGTCCACGATCCTGGTCAAGCTCGGCGTCCGCGACCGCGCCGCGGCCATCGCCAAGGCCCGCGACGCCGGCCTCGGCCAGCACCAGCCCACTCTCCCCACCACGGGCACCGCAGCGGCCAACTACTCCGAACCCGACCGCAACCCCGAAATCGGGCACCGATGAGACCGGCCCGCCGTCGTCGCCTGGCCACCACCGCCGGCCGGGCCACCGCCCTCGTGCTGGCCGCCGGCCTCGCTCTCACCGCCTGCGACACCAGCACGCCGGCGTTCCCCGCTGGTACCACCATGGGCCAGTTGCAGCGGAAGGGCGCCATCACCATCGGCGTCAAGGTCGACCAACCCGGCTTCGGCTTCCGTAACCTGGTCACCGGGAAGCTCGAAGGCTTCGACATCAGGATCGCCGAGTTGGTTGCCGCCGGCCTCGGCCTCACGCCGCGGCAGATCCACTTCGTCGAAGCCATCTCCAGCGAACGCGAAGCGCTCCTGGAAAATCGCCAGGTCGACATCGTCGTCGCGACATACAGCATCACTCCGGAACGTAAAAAGCAGGTGGGCCAGGCCGGCCCCTACTACACCACCGGCCAGCGACTCCTCGTCCGGGACGAAGACAAGACCACCCTCACCAGTCCCGAGGTCCTTGCTCGCAAGAACAAGAAGGTCTGCTCGGTCAAGGGTTCGACGTCCCTCAAAAAAATCATCAATAATTATCCCGCCATCCAGGTCAGGGCCGAGAAATATTACACGCAGTGCGTTCAGGAGCTTCTCGAGGGAAACGTCGACGCGGTCACCACTGACGGCGCAATCCTTGCTGTGTACGCCGCCCAGGAACCCGACCGGCTCGCCGTCGTCGGCGAACCGTTCAGCATCGAACAATACGGCATCGGGTACTATCCCAAGAGCGACTACGCCTTCTGCCAGTACATCACGAATGTTCTCAGGCGGGCAGTCAGCGACGGCGACTGGGTTCGGGCCTTCGACGAAACTCTGGGTAAGGCCGGTGCGGAGCGACCTGACCAGGTGCCCTCCCCGCGAGACTGCCAGGCTGCACAACCTCGGAGCTGAGCACTCCCGGGACCGCGTCGCGACCACCGGTGCGGCCACCGCTTGCCTTAAGTCGATGACGGTGGGGGTGGAGGTTGACTAGCTGGTTAGCAAGCTAGACCTCGCGAACTTGACTTCCTGGGTCAAGTTTGTTCGAGTGGTGTTCAAACTCGACTCGTCGGGCTGGAGCGAAGCCCGCTAATGGTAGATCGGGGCGCTGGTTGCGTTGCGAGGTAAGCAGGTAGCTGTAGATCTCCAGGCGTACCATGTCGCTCTTCGAGGTTAGGCGGGGGCGCGTGTTCGGGCGGCTACGGATCGCGATCGTTCGTTGGTGGCCTTGAGTCCTTGAGTGGCCGTCGAGCGGCCATCTCGCACCCGGATCTGTACGGGACCTTCACGCATGGCGGAAAGCTACAGTCGATATGCCACTGTTCGTGACCGTCCCGGGTTCGTCCGGTGCCGCGGACCTCGATACGTCTATGC
>JBKOWA010000515.1:0-3411 GCA_046724155.1 Actinomycetota bacterium | reverse complement strand
CGGGTAGTACTACCTGCGCGCGAAGAGGTGCGAGACTACGAAGCGCGGATGGGCGAAGCGTTACGGGCGCTCGCTGTTGTTGAGAGGCGCACGCAACGCGAGGTCGTGAATGACATTCGTTTCGGCGGGGCAGACAGTGTCGCGATCAGGCTCACCCCGGACGCACCGCCCGGCGAGGCGCCACTGCGGATATTCCATTCGGCGGTCGCGGCACTCCGGAACTATGTGACCGCGTCGGCAGCGGCTTTGGAGATCCGATCGTTCGTCCTTCCCCCGCGGACACCCGGGAGAGCCGAGCTCTACGCCGGCCAGGCGAGAGTGTTCACGCAACCGGGCAGCTTTGTACTGGGATTGGCCTTGCCTCTTGTGGACGCCTACGATGAGCCGCGGCAACCAGCCGACCAGGAATCCCTGGTTTCCGTGGCGCCACAGCCCTTCGGCAGGAGGGTGACGAACAGGATGCTGGGTGCCACGCGAAGAGCGCTGCGGCTGGCGGACGCCGTGAACTCAGGCGAGCAGCCGCTTCAGGGATTCGCCCGACTCGATCGCGATTCCGCGAACGCGACGGAACTCGCCTCGCTTGCCGCGTTCGGCGGCCCGGATCACGAACCGTACCAGATTCGATTCGCGATGTCGCCGCTCGCACCCGGGGTGCACGAGCCTGAAACTGCGAGGATTCGAGTCGCCCCGGGGCAGCAGCGCGTTTTGGGCGAGGCCGCCGATTTCCTGAGAACGAGGCAGCCCAGGGCGGATGTTCCGGTTATCGGACTGGTGGTACGACTCTTCAGAGTTACCAGTCTCGGCCCCGGGGAGATTGTAGTCCAAGGTTTGAGCGATGACAGTGGTGAAGCCCACAGATTCCGTGTCGAGCTGTCGGAACGAGACTACAACGACGCCGTACGCGCCCATCGCGATGGTCTGCAAGTGGCCATCAGGGGAGACCTTGTCGTGCGAGGGACCAGGCTGTCGCTGCGTCCGGTTACCTCTTTTGCGGTGCTGCCCTCGCTCGACGATGAATAGCCTAGGAGTATCAGCCATGCCTAGCATCTACTACAACCTTGACGGATTCGCCGGACCCCTACCAAACGGCATGGCGAGCCCGACGCATGGCGATCATCGGGTCGGTGCAGCCCGACTGGTGTGGGCGGCCGCGACAATCGGCATAACACCCTTCGGGCCGCGTCTACAGGCTGGGCGGGCATTGGAGTTCCAATGGCGCGCCGCCATGATTCGTGCGTCGATTCAGTTCGGCCCGCGCTACTACCTACGGAGCCCACACTACGCTCGCCTCGATCCGTCCGAGAAAGGTGCGGTCAGCTTCTTCCTCGGCCAGGCGCGCAGCCAATCGGCGACGCCTGCCTGGGCCGCAGTGGAGTCGGCCGGCCCGAGGTAACGGTATGCGGTCAGGCCGGCCACGTATTCTTCGGAGCGTGTCAGCAGGACCAGGCTGACCGGAACCACTGCAGTGCGGGTCAACCCCGCGCCGGCTGAGCACGGCATGGATCAGCGCCCGGCCGACGCGACCGCTGCCGTCGGTGAAGGGATGGACTGTCTCGAACTGGGCGTGCACGATCGCGGCCTGGATCAGCGGCGCGTGCACTACTCCGTTCATGTACTCGACCAGATCCGCCATGAGCGCCGGCACCCGATCCGGTGGTGGTGGCACGAAGTCGGCATCCAGCGGGTGCCAGTCGTCGCCGCCGATCCAGTTCTGCACCTCCCGCATCCCGGGATGCCGGTCGTCCGGCAGCAGCGCGCGGTGCAGATCCACGACGCCCTCGACGCTGACCTCCGGGGCCGAGCCACAGGTCTGTCGTATCCTTTAACGCCGCGCGGTCAGATTAAAGGATAGGGTGTCAAAGTTTAACGCGGGCGACCGCCATGCAAGGAAACCACGGGATCGTCAGCGGCGGGTCAGAGCTTCTCCAGCGGGGCGTAGCGGAGCAGCAGGCGCTTGACGCCGTGGTCGCCGCCGAAATCGACCTCCGCCTGGGCCTTGTCGGCCTCGCCGCGGACGGCGACCACCCGGCCGAGGCCGAAGACGTCGTGGGTGACCCGGTCGCCCGGTTCGAGAGACGGGATGGGCCGGTTGCCGGCGCCGCCGCGCAGCGTGCCGGTGGCCAGCGCGCGGGCTGCCACCCGGGCCTGCGCCGGCTCCTGGCGGCGTGGCTCCTCCCGCTCCCAGGTGATCAGCTCGGCGGGCAGCTCGTCCAGGAAGCGCGACGCCGGGTTGTAGGAGGGCTGCCCCCAGGCACTGCGCATGACCGCGCGGGACACGTACAGCCGGCGCTTGGCCCGGGTGATGCCGACGTAGGCCAGCCGCCGCTCCTCCTCCAGCTCGGTCGGGTTGCCGAGGGTGCGCAGGTGCGGGAAGACGCCGTCCTCCAGCCCGGACAGGAACACCACGGGGAACTCCAGCCCCTTCGCGGTGTGGATGGTCATCAGGGTGACCATGCCGCCCTCCGCATCCGGGACGGAGTCGGCGTCCGAGACCAGTGCCACATGCTCGAGGAACGCGGCGACATCGCCGTCCGCGTCGCCGGCACCCCCGCCAGCACGGTTCTCCTCGAACTCCTGGGCCACCGCCACCAGCTCGCGCAGGTTGTCCACCCGGCCCTCGTCCTGCATGTCCTCCGAGGACTCCAGCTCGGCCAGGTAGCCGGTCTTGTCCAGCACCGCCTCCAGCACCGCGGCCGGCCCGTTGTCGGCGCCCGCGGCCACCGCGCGCAGCTCGGTCATCAGCGCCAGGAAGTCTCGGATCGCCCCCAGCGAGCGCGGGCTGATGCCCGGCGCCTGGTCGGCCCGCTCCAGCGCCTCGGGGTAGCTGATCCGGTCCCGGGCGGCCAGCGCCTCCACGCAGGCCTCGGCCCGCTCGCCGATGCCGCGCCGCGGGGTGTTGATGATCCGGCGCAGGCTGACCACGTCGGCCGGGTTGACGATGATGCGCAGGTACGCCAGCAGGTCCTTGACCTCGCGCCGCTCGTAGAACCGCACCCCGCCGACCACCTTGTAGGGCAGGCCGACCCGGATGAAGACCTCCTCGAACACCCGGGACTGCGCGTTGGTGCGGTAGAAGACCGCCGCATCGCCGGGCGCCACGCCGTCGTCGTCGGCCAGCCGATCGACCTCGCCGGCCACCCAGGCGGCCTCGTCGTGCTCGTTGTCCGCGACGTAGCCGACGATCTTGGCGCCGGCCCCGGCGTCGGACCACAGGTTCTTCGGCTTGCGGCTGGGGTTGCGCGCGATCACCGCGTTCGCCGCGGACAGGATGTTCTGGGTGGAGCGGTAGTTCTGCTCCAGCAGGATGGGGCGCGCGGCGGGGAAGTCCCGCTCGAACTCCAGGATGTTGCGGAGGGTGGCGCCGCGGACGGCGTAGATCGACTGGTCGGCGTCGCCGACGACGCACAGCTC
>JBKOWA010000030.1:0-3680 GCA_046724155.1 Actinomycetota bacterium | reverse complement strand
GGTCTACACCGCGTTCGTCGCCGTCCCGCTGGGCACGGTGGTCTTCGAGGAGGTGGCCTTCCGCGGCGTCCTGTGGGGGCTGGTCGAGGACGCCCACGGTGCCGCCGCGGCGACCGTCGTCACCTCGGTCCTGTTCGGCCTCTGGCACGTACTGCCTGCGCTGGCCTCGGTGCAGGCGAACGCGGCGCTCGGGTCCGGCGCTTCCGGCGCTTCCGGCGCTTCCGGCTCCGGCCCGGCCCGCGCCGTGCTCGCCACCGTCGCGTTCACCACCGTGGCCGGCGTCGTCTTCGCTGAGCTGCGCCACCGCACCGGCAGCCTGCTGGCACCCGTCCTGCTGCACTGGGCGGCCAACGGCATCGGCGTGCTGGTGTCCGCCCGGCTGTGGGCCATCGGCTCGCGGGAGTCCGGCGGCTAGCTACTTCTCGGTCCGGGCCTTCGGCTTCCCGATGCCGAACAGCTGCCGGCGGACCTTCTCGCGGTGCTGGACGGCCTCCTCGACCCGGGCGAGCTGGTCCGGGGTGGCCGGCAGGCCGAACACCTCGCTGACGAACCGCGGCAGCTCCGGCCGGTAGTCGTGGGCCCACGACCGGTACGGGCCGGGGACCTGCGCGTTCTTCATGTCGACCAGGGTCTGGAAGAACGTCGTGATGGGTCGCCAGCGCATGCCGGGCGAGATCCCGCGGGGGCTGGCGGCATCGGCCGTCTCCGGCGGCGGCCGGTCCTGGCCCAGCCACCGCGGCGGCGTGGTGAGCAGGTCGATGCCGAACTTCGCGACCCCGTCGTTGTCGTGGCTGAGCAGCACGTAGCGCAGGCGGGCACGGCGCTGCGGGCCGAGCCGCTCGAGCTGGGCGAAGTCGTTGACCACCGCGACCGTGTCCGGGTCCACGTCGAGCCGGTCCGCGCCGGTGACCTGGTGCATCCACTGGCTGCCGTACGGCGTGCCGATCCACAGCGCCCGGTCGATGCCCAGCGCCTGCAGGCCGAGGGTGCCCCAGTGCAGGAAGACGTCCTGGCTGGTGTGCGCGCCGAGGCTCTCGCCGAACAGCACCACCCGGGGCCGGGGTTCCGGCCGGTCCCGGACCCGCTGCAGGACGTGCAGCCACAGCAGCCGGTTCTGCTCCCGGGCGGCGCTGATCATGCCCAGCGACAGCGGGGACGGCCGCTTGGAGTACTGCAAGGTCACCGTCGCCACGTCGCCCAGCGTCAGGTACTGCGCGGCCGCGACCGCCACGTAGTTGACGTAGCCGGTGCCGGTCGGCGACACGAGGATGATGAGCGAGCGGTCGAACGCCCCGGTGCGGTCCATCTCGGCCATCGCGAGGTCGACCCGGGCCCGGGCGGTGCCGGCGCTGTCCAGGCCGACGTAGACCTGGGCCGGCACCGCCCGGGCGGGCTCGCCCATCACGGTCTGGATGGACAGGTCCGGCGTACCGGCCGGGCGGTCGGGCATCGGCTGCGGCCGGACGCTGACCAGCGCATGCCGGCGCCCCTCCCGGCCCAGGGTCGCCCAGGGCACCAGGCTGCCCGGACCGCCGCTGACGGTCGGCCCGACCCACCGGGTCGCCTCGCCGGACTCGATGACCGGCTCGTCGGTGGAGACGCCGGCCTCGAGCCGGTGCATGGTGCGGTGCCACAGCGTGGACGTGCCGACCGCGAGCACCGCGAGGAAACCGCCGTGGCCCAGCACCGTCCATGCCTCGGCCGGCCCCGGCAGCACCGCGGCCATCCGGTGGCCGACCAGGCTGGCCAGCCGGTGCTCGGCATACGCGGCGCCGGTCAGGCCGCCGACCATCCCGCCGGCGACCGCGAGCGACCGCAGCGGCGCCGCCGAGGCGACGGTGTCGAGTTCCGGGCTGAGCTCCGGGCCGGGGTGCTGGCTGTGGCGGCGTTCCAGCATCCAGCCCACGCCGAGCCCGACCGGCACCGCCAGCGGGAACGCAGCGATCCGGCCGCCGGTGCCGAGGCGGGCGTCCAGCCGTGCCACGCCGGCCTCGGCCCCGATCAGCAAGGCACCGCCGAGGCCGGTCGCCGCGAACCGCCAGCCGACCTGGCGCACCATGCCCCGGATCATCGCCTCGCCGGGACGTACCGGCAGGAGCCGCTGGACGACGAGCCCGGCGGGGATCGCCACGCAGTCGGCCGCGAGCGTGCAGGTCCGCCGCCGCGACGCCGAGGGTCCGCCGGTACCGGGCGTCGCCTTCCGGGAAAGCGTCGGGTCCCGGGAAAGGCGGGAAAGCGTTGCGGAACGGGAAAGCAGGGCAACCCTGGAAAGCGCGGTATCCCGGGAAAGCGCTATGCCCCGGGAGAACCCTCTCCCAGGGGAGAGCGCGGTGCCCCGGGAGAGCGCTGTGCCCCGGGAGAGCGCAGGGTCGCGGGAAAGTGCTGCATCCCGGGGGAGTGCTGGGTCGCGGGAGAGTGCCGGGTCACCGGAGAGCGTTGGGTCGCGGGACAGCACGGCGGCCACCGCCTGCAGGGTGTCCTGCGTGCCCACCGTCAGCAGGTAGTGCAGCCCCGCCGACAGCCCCGTGACGATGCCCTGGTCGGCGGCGCTGCGGGCGGACAACGACGGCGCGAACGTTCCCGGCACCAGCGCCGCGGTGACCAGCAGCCCGACATTGGCCGCGGAGTCCGACACAGCGGGCACGGTGGCCGGCCCCGTGGCTGGCCCCGTGGCTGGCCCCCTGACCAGCCTCCCGGCCCGACCCCGCAGTGCCTTCCCGATCGGCCCCGGTCGCCTCATGCATCCGATGCTGACAAAGCGGTGCGCTACCGAAACCATCCGCATCGGATGACGCCGATCATCCGCTGCGACGGCACGCTCGCGCTAGTTCCTGGGCACGCCGACGTGGCTGAGCCGGGTGAGCGAGGGAGAGTGTCATGGTTGTGGCGGAGTCCAGCTACCCGCTGGCAAATGCGATGTGGACAATGTTCGTCTTCTTCGCCTGGATCATCTGGCTCTGGCTGTTGTTCGTCATCTTCGCCGACCTGTTCAGCAGGCACGACATCGGCGGGTTGGGCAAGGCCGGGTGGGTGGTGTTGATCCTGGTCCTGCCGTTCCTGGGTGTGCTGATCTACGTGATCTCGCAGAGCCACGCGATGGCGGACCGCCGGCTGGCGCAGGCCAAGGCCTCGCAGGAAAGCTTCGACAAGTACGTGCAGTCGGTCGCGAACACCGGCACGCCTACCGCCCAGATCAGCCACGCCAAGGAGCTGCTGGACAGCGGCGCGATCACGGCCGACGAGTACGAGACGCTCAAGAGCAAGGCACTGGCCAGCAGCTGACGCCGGTCCCAGGGGTGAGCCGGTTGCCGGCCTACCCGGGCGTCCGCCGGTTCGGCGACGTCGAAGGTCGGACCGGTGCGCCGTCGAACCGAGCGTGGAGGGGTGCCGATGCTGCTGGTGCCGAGGCAGTTGCAGCGGGCCGGGATGACCGGCGACGTGGCCTACTACGGAGGTCGGTTCACGCCGGACCAGGCGTATGCGGCAGCCCACCCACGCCCGTCCCGCCCGGGGCCCCGGCCGGCCCCGCGGGACCCGGCGGAAACGCACCTGGCCCTGCAGCACCTGCTCGAGTCCGGGGTGATCACCCGGGAGGAGTACCAGACGCTGCTTGCGCGGGTGCCGGCGTGATCGGACCGGTGCAGGTGCTCGTGGTCGGCTTCGACCGGCCGGCGTTCTCC
>JBKOWA010000526.1:0-4640 GCA_046724155.1 Actinomycetota bacterium | reverse complement strand
CCTCTACATGGCCGGCTGCCGGCTGGCCTTCGAGCGCAACGGCCTCCAGCTGCACCAGGTGCTGTGTGCGCGGACCGCCGGCGGGGAGTCCGGCTTCCCGCTGCGTCCGGACTGGTGACGTCGGGGCCGGACCGGTGACCGGCGGTCAGCCGGCCGCCGGCTGGAGCAGCTCGATCCGGTTGCCGTTCGGGTCCTGGGTGTAGAACCGGCGGTAACCGGGGAGCAGGGTGTCCCAGGTGACCGGGTAGCCGGCCCGTTCCAGCCGGCGCGCAAGGGTGTCCAGGTCGGACACGATGAGCCCAGGGTGTGCCTTGCGCGCCGGCTGGAAGTCGGGTTCGACGCCGAGGTGCAGCTCGGCGGTGCCGGCCCGGAACCAGACCCCGCCGCGGGCCGCGAGGGCGGTACTTGACTGCTCGGCTCCGCGCTCGTTCCGCTCCTCGGGCCGCCATTCGGTCGGCCCCCCGGTTTCCGCTGTTGGGCGGCCCTGCGATGCTCGCTCGCTGTCGCCTCGCCCAGGCTTGGCCACCTCGGTCATCCCGAGCAGCCCGCCATAGAACTCGCGCAGCGCCGGCTCCGAGCCGGCCGGGCAGGCCAGTTGCACGTGGTGCAGCGCGCTGATCACCGGTGCGCCACCACGAAGATCCGCCGGAACGGGAACACCGTCCCGTACTCCCGGGCCCGGTAGGCCGCCCGCAGCCGCGCGCCGTACTCCCGGGTGAACTCCTCGGCGTGCGCCGCCGGCAGCGCGCTCAGCACCGGCCGCAGCGCGGTGCCGCGGGTCCACTCCAGCACCGGGTCCGGGCCGGGCAGCACGTGCAGGTACGTCGTCTCCCAGGCGTCCACCGCGAGGCCGAGCCGGGCCAGCCGGTCGAGGTACGCCGCCGGCTCCAGCACCCGGCTCTCCGGTATGTCCGGCACCCGGTCCCGCCAGCGGGGCGCCCGCAACTGCTCGCGCAGCAGGTCGAACGAGGGACTCTGGTAGTTGCCGGGGACCTGGAACGCCAGCCAGCCACCCGGCGCCAGCCAGCCGACCCAGCGCGGCAGCAGGTCGGGATGGTTCGGCACCCACTGCACCGCCGCGTTGGACAGCAGCACGTCGACCGGGCGGTCCGGCTGCCAGTCGGCCAGGTCGGCAAGCACGAAGCCGAGCCCCGGTCCGCCGGCCGGTGCCGGTGCCGCGGTGCCCGCGACCGGTGCCGGCGTTCCCGGCGGTGCCCCAGTGCCTTCTGGTAGGGCGTCTTCTGGCACGGCGTCTTCTGGTACGGCTGTTGCCGGTGAGGCTGCCGTTCCAGGTGTTGCCGCTGTTCCCACCGTGCTTGCCGGTGCCTTGGCCAGCATCTCGGCGGAGCTGTCCAGGCCGAGCACCGTGGCCGCCGGCCACCGGCGGGCGAGCGTGGCGGTCAGGTGGCCGTCGCCGCAGCCGAGGTCGACCACGTACCGCGGGTCGGCGGCGCCGATCCGGGCGGCGAGCTCGACGAACGGCCGGCTGCGCTCGTCCGCGTACCTGGCGTACAGCTCCGGATCCCACTGCGCGGCACCCCGTCGCGCCGGATCACCCGGCGCAGCCGCCCGCATCGAGCCCGTCCCGCTCATCGTGCCCCCAGCACCCGGTATCTCTCGATATCGAGAGACTATATCTCGATGTCAAGAGGTTCGGCTAGCCTGGCGGGTGTGTGGGACGAGGTGGACCGGTTGGTCGAGGCGTGGCGGCGGGAGCGTCCCGAGTTGGACGTCGAGCCGCTGACCGTGCTGTCCCGGGTCACCCGGCTGGCCCGGCACCTGGACCTGGCCAGGCGGCAGGCGTTCGCCGCGCACGGCCTGGACGCGGCCGAGTTCGACGTCCTGGCCGCGCTGCGGCGGGCCGGTCCGCCGTACGAGCTGACCCCCGGGCAGCTCGGCGAGCAGACGCTGGTCAGCTCCGGCACCGTCACGCACCGCATCGACAAGCTGGAGGCCCGCGGCCTGGTCCGCCGCCGGCCCGACCCCAGGGACGGCCGGTTGGTACGGGTCCGGCTCGCCGCCCGCGGCCGGGACCGGGTCGACGCCGCGCTCACCGACCTGCTGGCCGACGAGCGGGCCCTGCTGGCCGGGCTGTCCGACCGGCAGCGCCGGACCCTGGCCGGCCTGCTGCGTACGGTGGTCGCGCGGTTCGACGAGCTGCCGGACTGACGGGGTGCGGGCGGCAACGGAGCCGGGTCGCTCGGCATCCCGTCGCCACCCCACGGAACCGGACCGCCCGGCATCCCGTCGCAGCCATACCCGGCCCGGGCGGCGGCGCGTGCGACGGTGCCGTCCGCTTAGCCCGATACAGTGACGAGGAGCGCGGGGATTCGGACCAACCCAATCCAGGGGGCGGGATCAGCACCAAGCCAGACCAGGCTGCCGTACCGGACGGCGTGGAGCCGCCCGCGGACGGTGCCGGCGCCACGCCCGAGGGAGGCGAGCAGGACCTGGTGTCCTCCGGCAGCAAGCTGCGCAGCGTGCTGCGGGTGCCGGAGTTCCGCCGGCTGTGGATCGTGCTGTCGCTGTCCAGCGTGGGTGACTGGCTCGGCCTGCTGGCCACCACTGCGCTGGCCACCGAGCTGGCGCACAGCTACGCCACGGCGAACTTCGCCCTCGGCGGCGTGCTGCTCGTCCGGTTGATCCCCTCGGCCACCCTGGGCCCGCTGGCCGGCGCGTTCGCGGACAAGTTCGACCGGCGCTACACGATGATGGTCGCCGACATCTTCCGCTGCCTGCTGTTCGCCTCGATGCCGCTGGTCGGCACGCTGTGGTGGCTCTACATCGCCACCTTCCTGGTCGAGTGCGTGACCCTGTTCTGGACCCCGGCCAAGGAGGCATCGGTCCCCAACCTGGTGCGCCGGGACCAGCTGGAAACAGCCAACCAGCTGTCCCTGGTCACCACCTACGGCATCGCCCCGGTCAGCGCGGCGCTGCTGTTCTCCCTGCTCGCCGCGATCAGCCGCACGCTGGCCAGCCACGTGAGCTTCTTCCGGTCCAACCAGGTCGACCTGGCGCTCTACCTGAACGCGGCCACGTTCATCGCCTCGGCGCTGGTCGTGTTCACCATCCGGGTGATCAGCGAGCACGGTGGCACCGACCGGGCCGCCGGGCCGCAGGGCCTGCTCCGGATGCTGCGTGAGGGGGTCGGCTTCGTCGGCGGCACCCCGATGGTGCGCGGGCTGGTGCTGGGCATCCTCGGCGCGTTCGCCGCCGCCGGCGTGGTGATCGGCACCGGGAAGACCTACGCCGGCAGCCTCGGCGGTGGCGACGCCTCGTACGGCCTGCTGTTCGCGGCCATCTTCATCGGGCTCGGGCTGGGCATGACGCTCGGGCCGCGGGTGGCTCGCGACCTGTCCCGGCGCCGGCTGTTCGGGCTGTCGATCACGTTCGGTGGGATCTGCGTGGCGCTGGTCGCGGTGATGCCGCACCTGTTCCTGGGCCTGGTCACCGTGGTCGGCGTCGGGTTCGGCGGCGGGCTGGCATACCTGACCGGGCTGGTGATCCTCGGCGCCGAGGTGGACGACGTGGTGCGCGGCCGGGTGTTCGCGTTCATCACCTCGATGGTCCGGATGGTGCTCATCCTGGTGCTGGCGACCGTGCCGTTCCTGGTCGGCGTGGTGCGGCAGCAGGCGTTCACCGTGTTCGGCGTGCACTTCGTCATCGACGGCAGCCGGGTGCTGCTGATGGTCGGCGGGGTGCTGGCCGTCACGATGGGGATCGTGGCGTACCTGCAGATGGACGACCGGCCGGGCGTCCCGTTGCTGGCCGACCTGCTGTCTGCGCTGCGCGGTGACACCGTGGCGCGCCGCCGGCTGCAGTGCGGCGGGGTGTTCATCGCCTTCGAGGGCGGTGAGGGGGTCGGCAAGACCACCCAGGTGGAGCGGCTGGCGGAGTGCCTGCGCGGGCAGGGGGTTCCGGTCACGGTCACCCACGAGCCGGGGGCCACCGAGGTCGGCCGGCAGGTCCGGGCCATCCTGCTGGACGGGCCGCCCGGCGGGCTGTCCGACCGTGCGGAGGCGCTGCTGTTCGCGGCCGACCGGGCGGAGCACGTGGAACGGGTGGTCAAGCCGGCCCTGTGCGCCGGCGGGGTGGTGCTGTCCGACCGCTATGTGGACTCCTCGCTGGCGTACCAGGGGGCCGGCCGTTCGTTGCCGCTGGCCGAGCTGCGCCGGCTGTCCCGGTGGGCCACCGAGGGGCTGGTGCCGGACCTGACCGTGCTGCTGGACCTCGACCCCGGCATCGGGCTGTTCCGGGCCGGCCGCCGCTCGGCCGCGGACCGCCTCGAGCAGGAGTCCCTCGACTTCCACGGCCGGGTGCGGCAGGCGTTCCTGGCGTTCGCCGAGGAGCGGCCGCAGCGGTACCTGGTGGTGGACGCGACGTACCCGCCGGACCGGATCGCGGAGATCATCCGGGACCGGGTCGGCGGGCTGCTCGCGCAGCGGCGGCCGGCCTCGCGGTCGCCGGCGCTGATGCTGAACGAGGGCCGGGTCCTGGACGAGGGCAGGATATCGTCGTGACCGTCTGGGACGAGGTTGTCGGGCAGCCGGAGGCGGTGGCCGTGCTGCGTGCCGCGGCCGGGGCGGCGGCTGTCTCTTATACACATCTGACGCTGCCGACGATAATTCCAGAGTGTAGTT
>JBKOWA010000464.1:0-3492 GCA_046724155.1 Actinomycetota bacterium | reverse complement strand
GTACCACGCCCTGACCCGGCCGGGGCACCACTCGCTCCGCCCGCCGTTGCGCCGGCGCACCCACGGCGCGCGGCGGCGCGGGACCCGGCCCACCCGGCGCGGGGAGCCGCTCCGGGTGCGGCCGGTCACCGCATGCCGAGTGCCTCCGGATGCACCCGCTCGTAGTGCTTGGTCAACACCAAGCTCATCTGCCCGGGTCGGTACGCGACCGTGCGCTGGCAGATCGTGCAGCGGACGACCGGAAGTTGGGTTACCTCGACAGGGAATCGGCGCGCTTTGCTCATCACCTCCATGGTGCCATCCCCTGGCCGAAATACCAGGCCACGCACGCTGGTGTGGCGAAGATCGACCCTAACCCCGATCAGCCGCCGGCCCGGTCAACCGTCACTCCGGTCACCGCCGGTCCCGTCAACCGCCGGTGCCGGCCGCGCGCGCCCGGGCTCGGCGCTTGCCCTCGTGCATCGCCTGCACCCGGGCGACCGGGATCGCGCGGCCTTCCTCGACCAGCTCCGGGCCCAGCTCCTGCGGCGCGGGCATCCGGCCGGCCCACGGATCACCGCCGGCCAGCAGCGACGCCGCGGTGCGCACGGTGAAGTCCGCCGGCGCGACCCGGTCGAGGTCATCCCACGCCACCGGGAACGACACCGGTACGCCCGGCCGGATGCGCGGGCTGTAGGCCGCCACCACGGTGGCTCCGCCGGACCGCGTCGAGTCCAGGAACACCTTGCCGCCGCGGTCCTCCCGGATGTACGCGGTGGTGGCCAGCGCCGGATCCAGCCGCTCGGCCCGGGCCGCGATCGCGCGGGTCGCGGCGGCCACCTCCTCGATCGTCGCCCCGGCCGCGACCGGCACGAACACGTGCACGCCCTTCGCCCCGCTGGTCTTGACCACCCCCGCCAGGCCGGCATCGGCCAGCGCCTGGCGGACCAGGTGGGCGGCCCGCACCGCCGCGGTGAACCCCTCCCCGGCCGGCGGATCCCCGGCGGGCGGATCCAGGTCGAGCACCAGGTGGGTCTGCCGGTCCCAGTGGTCGGCCCGGACCAGGGTCGGGTGGTACTCCACCGCGCGCTGGTTGGCGAACCACAGCAGCGTCCGGCGGTCGTTGCACAGCGCGTACGCCACCTCACGCTTGGAGCTCTCGGCCCACAGCCGCACCGTCCGCACCCAGGGCGGAGCGTACTTCGGCACGTTCTTCTGCATGAACGGTCGCTGGCCGCGCAGCACCCGCACCACCGACAGCGGCCGGTCGGTCAGCTCCGGGATGAGCAGGCCGCCGACCGCGTCCAGGTAGTCGACCAGCTCGCGCTTGCGTGCCCCCGCCCCCTCGAACAGCGGCTCGTCCAGGTTGGTCAGCTGCACCCCGTCCCGCTCCTCGCTGGTCACCAGGCCACCCTCCCACCCCGCCGGCCAGGGCGCGAGGGCTGGCCGGCGGGCGAAGGTCGCTCCGGTGGGGAGCGTCGGCTAGCCGCGCAGCCGGGAGAGCATCATCTGCTTGCCCTGCTCGGCACCCTTGCGGCTCTCCGCCTGGGCGCGCCGGAAGAAGTCGGCGAGCTCGGTGTCGCCGTCCCGGTCCGCGTCCTGGGCGTAGGTCTCCAGGCGCAGCGCGTTGTCCAGACAGGCCTCGGTGAACCAGATGATGTTGTAGTCCTTGTCCTTGGTGCCGGTCACCCGGCCGGTTTCGCCGTAACTGGTCATCGTCGCCTCCATGTCGAGTCCTCGGCAGCCCCTAGGGCCTGTTGGCAAGCCCTGCTGGCGGCGCCCCCGGCGCCCAGACGACGACCGGCGGCGTTGTCGTCGTCGCCGATACAACAACGGTATCGGCTCCTCCTCCGCCTTGCCGGATCGCCGCCTGGATCACCGGGTGCATCCACCGAGGGCTTACCAACAGGCCCCTACCCGCCGGATGCGCGGTCATGCACCAGTGGCTGCGGGGCGGGTGTGCCATCCCGGGAGAACCGGATGCCCCGGTCCTCCAGCGGGCCGCGCCGCATCAGCCGGACGTCGCGCAGGTAGTTCTGGTGCAGCCGCCACGGCGCCGTGCTGCCCTGCCTGGGCAGCGCCTGGATGCTGCGCAGCACGTACCCGGAGGTGAGGTCGATCAGCGGCTGGGTCGGCGTCCCCGGCGGTGGGGCCAGCGGGGTGCACTGCCGGTACCCGCGCCGCGCCATGTGGTTGAGCAGCCGGCAGACGTAGCCGCAGACGAGATCGCACTTCAGCGTCCAAGAGGCGTTGGTGTAGCCGACCGCGAAGGCGTAGTTGGGCACCCCGGACAGCATCATCCCCTTGTACGCGAACGTGTCGGCGAGGCTGACCGGCTGCCCGTCCACGGACAGCTCCAGGCCGCCCATCGGGAGCAGGTTCAGGCCGGTCGCGGTCACCACGATGTCGGCCGGCAGGTGCTGGCCCGACGCCAGCCGGATCCCGTCCTCGGTGAACGTCTCCAGCCGGTCGGTGACGACCGAGGCCTGCCCCGCGCTGATGGCGGTGAACAGGTCGCCGTCGGGAGCGAAGCACATGCGCTGGTCCCACGGGTCGTACCGGGGCGTGAAGTGAGTGTCGATGTCGTACCCGGGTGGCAGCCGCCGCGCCACGCCCATCCGGAGGAGCTTCTTCATCAGCGGCGGCCGGCGCCGGCTCAGCTGGAAGACCACCGTGGCGACCAGGGCGTTCTTCCAGCGCAGCACCGGGTGGACGACCTTCGCGGGCAGCCGGCGCCGCAGCAGGCCGGCCACCGGGTCGACCGACGGCACCGACAGCACGTAGCTCGGCGAGCGCTGCAGCATGGTCACGTGCGCCGCGGTGCCGGCCATCGCGGGAACCATGGTGACCGCCGTGGCGCCGCTGCCGATCACCACCACCCGCTTGCCGCGGTAGTCCAGGTCCGCGGGCCAGTGCTGGGGGTGGACGACCTGGCCGCGGAACCGCTCCCGGCCGGGCAGCTCGGGCACGTACCCCTCGTCGTACCGGTAGTAGCCGGTGCAGCCGAAGAGGAAGCCGCAGGTCAGCTCGACCGTCTCGGCGGTGCCGGCCAGCTCGCAGCGGACCGTCCAGCGGGCCTGCTGCGAGCTCCAGTCGGCGCTGACCACCCGGTGCCCGAAGCGGATCCTGGCGTCCACCCCGGTGTCCCGCGCGGTCTGCCGGATATAGCTGAGGATCGCCGGGCCGTCGGCGATGGCCTTGGCCTCGGTCCACGGCCGGAACGAGTAGCCCAGGGTGAACATGTCGGAGTCCGACCGGACGCCGGGGTACCGGAACAGGTCCCAGGTGCCGCCGAGCACGTCCCGCGCCTCGAGGATCGCGAACGTCCGGCCCGGGCAGTCGCGCTGCAGGTGGCAGGCCGCCCCGATGCCGGACAGCCCGGCACCGACGATCAGGACATCGACGTGTTCAGCGGGCATGCCGTTCTCCTTATCCGTTGGCAGCGGACAACGGCACCAGCATCCCCCAGATGGCCGGCCCGGCGCTCCGGTCGCGGCCCCCGGCGCTGTCGAC
>JBKOWA010000086.1:0-5864 GCA_046724155.1 Actinomycetota bacterium | reverse complement strand
GGAAGACGTCGCCATTAGGAGCCACGGGCCCGCGCGAGCGGAGCGAGTGCCAGAGTTACAGCAGGGCCGGGAGGTGCGCCTCGACGACCGGTAGGATGTCGGCGACGGTCACCTCGCGGTCCAGCTCCCTCGACAGCGAGGTGACCCCGGCGTCGGCGATCCCGCACGGCACGATCCGGTCGAACCAGCTGAGGTCCGGCTCGCAGTTCAGCGCGAAGCCGTGCATGGTGACGCCGCGGCTGACCCGGATCCCGATGGCGGCCACCTTGCGGGTCGGTCCCCGGTCGTCAGCGGCCAGCCACACGCCGCTGCGGCCCGCGACGCGGCTGACCGGCACACCGAGCTCGGCGCACACCTCGATCAGCATGGCCTCGAGCCGGCGGACGTAGGCCACCACGTCGAGCGGCGCGGCGAGCCTGAGGATCGGGTAGCCGACGAGCTGGCCGGGGCCGTGCCAGGTGATCTTGCCGCCGCGGTCCACGTCGATCACCGGGGTGCCGTCCAGCGGCCGTTCCCACGCCTCGGTGCGGCGGCCGGCGGTGAACACCGGCGGATGCTCGAGCAGCAGCACGGTGTCCGGGACCTCGCCGCGGACCCGGGCCTCGTGCAGCTCCCGCTGGCGGGCCCAGGCCTGCTCGTACGGCACCGCCTCGGCGCCGAACCCGGCACGCACCAGCACCAGATCGTCCACTCTCCGAGCGTACCGCCAGCCCGCCCGAGCCATTGACGGCGGTCTATACAACTGAGGGTCGCTAAGAGTGCCGGCTGCTGTCATCGACGTTTGTCTCCGGGATGGCGGAGCCGGACGTGACGCCTGAGCGGGTGAGACCCGTCACGCCACTGGCACGTGGCGCAGCTTGCTCGGCGCGACGACGACCAGGATCTCGCTCACCCGGCCGTCCACCACATCCAGCCACAGCGCGTACAGCGGCTGCCCGGCACGGTGCGCCACCAGGCCCGGCTGGCCGTTCAGCTCCACGTGTACCACCTCGGCATCCGGCGGCAGCGTCGGCCACAGCGCGCTGAGCAGCCGGACCACCTTGTCCCGGCCGGACACCGGGTGCAGCGCCGCCTTGACCTCGCCGCCGCCATCGGTGGTCATGACCACGTCGGCGCGCAGCAGCTCGACCAGCCGCCGGGTGTCGCCGGTGGAGAACGCGGCCAGCAGCGCGGTCAGCAGGCGGCGGTGCTCCTCGGGGTCGGCGGGCTGCCTGGGCGGGCCGCTCGCCATCCGCCGCCGGGCCCGGGTCAGCAGCTGCCGGGACGCCGGTTCGGACATCCCCACCGTGTCGGCGATCTCGCGGTGGCTGTAGTCCAGCCCCTCCCGCAGCACCAGCACCGCGCGCTCGGCGGGGGACAGCTGCTGCAGCATGGCCAGCGTGGCCAGGCTGAGCTGCTCGCGGCGTTCGACGGTGTGCAGCGGGTCCTCCGGCGGCTGCAGCCCACCGACCGCAGCGCGGGTGAGTACCGGCTCGGGCAGCCACGGACCGACGTACCGCTCCCGGCGCACCGGGGCCGAGTTCAGCACGTCCAGGCACAACCTGGTCACGACACGCACCAGGTACGCCTTCGGATCGCGCACCCCGTCCAGCCTCGCGTACCGCAGCCACGCCTCCTGCAGCACGTCGTCCACCTCGCTGGCCCTGCCGAGCATCCGGTACGCCACCGAGAACAGCAGCGGGCGGAGCGCGGTGAACCCGGCAACCCGCTCGGCGCCCGGCCCGGACTCGCTTCGACCCATCCCGGCGCCTCCCGCTCAGTCAGCTGCTATCCGATCGTGACAGGGTTCGGTGGCTCGCTGTGAGGGGAAGCGGGATGGTACGAGGCACGGCGTGCACCGTCGGGTGGCGGTCGGCGGTAGGGCGGCGTGCGGTCCGAGCGGTCGCAGCGGTCGCTTTCCGGCAAGCTTACCGACGTTCGGAAGGACGACAATGTGTCCTTCCCTCCGGGCCGCGCCCCACGCGACGATGGTCCAGCAGCTGGCCGGCAGGTCCAGCAGCTGAGGCACCCGGTGAGGAGGCCGTTGTCCGGACCTGACCGCACCGCGCCACAGCCCGCCGTCATGGCGGACGGTGCGGTGGCGGCGCGGTTGCGGGCGATGCTCGACGAGCTGGCGCCGATCGGGCGGGATCCGGGCACCGGAGGCTACCGGCGGTTCGGTTGGACGGCGGCCGAGCTGGCCTGCCGCGAGTGGTTCGCCGGCCAGGCCGCCGCGCGCGGCATGCCCTGCGAGGCGGACGGCAACGGGAACCTGTGGGCCTGGTGGGGCGACCCGGACGAGGGCGCCGTCGCGACCGGAAGCCATCTCGACTCGGTGCCCGACGGCGGCGGCTTCGACGGTCCGCTGGGCGTGGTGTCGGCGTTCTGCGCGGTGGACGAGCTGCGCGCCCGGGGCACCAGCCCGGCCCGCCCGCTTGCCGTGGTGGCGTTCGCGGAGGAGGAGGGTGCCCGGTTCGGGGTGGCCTGCCTGGGCAGCCGGCTGCTCACCGGCGCCATCGACCCGGCCTGGGCGCTGGCCCGTACCGACGCGGACGGCACCTCGCTGGCCACGGCCATGCGTGCGGCCGGCGCCGATCCGGCTGCGGCGGGTGCCGACCCGGAGCGGCTCGCGCGGATCTCCGCGTTCGTGGAGCTGCACATCGAGCAGGGCCGGTGGCTGGTGGAGATCGGCGCGCCGGTCGGCCTGGCCAGCGGGATCTGGCCGCACGGCCGCTGGCGGTACCGGTTCGCAGGTGAGGCCAACCACGCCGGCACCACCCGGCTGGCCGACCGCCGGGACCCGATGCTGACCTTTGCCAACACCGTGCTGGCCGCCCGGAAGAAGGCCAGGCAGGCGGGCGCCCTGGCCACGTTCGGCCGGGTGGTCGCCACGCCGAACGCCACCAACGCGCTGCCCTCCGCTGTCGAGGGCTGGTTGGATGCCCGGGCGCCCGACAGCGGCCGGCTGGACGGTCTGGTGGCGGCGATCGAGCTGGCGGCGGCGGAACGCGGGCAGCGGGACGGCGTCCAGGTGGCGGTCACCGCCGAGTCGGTCACCCCCGGCGTGATGTTCGATTCCAGACTGCGGCAGCGGCTGCAGGCGGCGCTCGGTGGCCTGCCTGAGCTGGCCACCGGGGCCGGCCACGATGCCGGTGTCCTCGCCGGCCACCTGCCGGCAGCGATGTTGTTCGTGCGCAACCCGACCGGCGTCAGCCACAGCCCGGCCGAGCACGCCGACGATGCAGACTGCCTGGCCGGCGTGCTGGCCCTCGCGGACTCGCTGGCGGCGCTCGCCAGCTGAGGCCAGCTCCGGCGCCGCGGGCCCGCCCGCCAGCGTATCGCGAAACCGACCCAATCCGGCCAAACCGGCCAGCCCCTAGCACTGCTTGCCGCCCGCGCCCCAGAGGCCTATATTCGAACACACGTTCGACGAACACATGTTCGAATCTCTCTGGGAGGTTGGCATGGTCCATCTGCCAGGCCTCCCCGTCCAGTATGGCCGGGGCAAGGCCACCACGGTGGGCTATCTTGCGTCGGCCGCGGATCCCACCGGTGGCGTGGTGGTCGTGCACGACCGGTACGGAGCCCTGCCGCACCTTCGCGCGCGCTGCGAGCTGCTGGCCAGATCCGGGATGACCGCGCTGGCCCCGGATCTCTACGGCGGGCGCTTCACCATCGACGAGGCCGAGGCCGAGCAGCTCGCGGCCCGGCTCGATCCCGACGTGGCCGTCTCCCGGCTGGTGGGCGCTGTGGAGTACCTGCGCCGGCGCGGGGTGGAGCGGCTCGGCCTGCTCGGCTTCTCCCTTGGCGGCTACCTCGCGCTGCAGCTGACCACCGGGGTCCGGGTCGACGCCGCGGTGACCTACTACGCGGCACTGCCCTCCGACCAGTGGGTGCCGATCGGGTGCCCGATGCAGCTCCACCTCGCCGAGTCCGACACCTTCGACCCGCCTGAGCTGCCCGAGGCCTTCGCCGAGTGGCTGGTGGCCAGTGGCACCGACCCGGTTGAGACCTACCACTACCCGGGGACCCGGCACGGGTTCGCCAACCCGGATGTCGCGGCGTACCGGCCTGGCTCGTCCGAGCTGGCCTGGGCGCGCACGGTCCGGTTCCTCGGCAGCCATCTGATCTGGGAGCCGCCGTGACCGGCGTGCTCACCCTCTGGCTGGCCCTGTGGGCAGCAGCGGCCATGCTGCGCTGGCAGCGGTTACCGGGCTGGCAGCGGTTACCGGGACAGTGCCCAGGACAGGGCGGTGTCCAGGTCGGCATGCTGGAACCGGTAGCCGGCCCGCTGCAGCACGGCCGGCACGGCGCGCTGCCCACCGAGCACCTCCTCGGCGAAACCGCCGAGCACGACCCGTAGTGCGGGCCGGGGCACTCGGGCCAGCCCGGGCCGGTGCACCGCGCGAGCCAGCTGCTTGGTGAAATCGGAGTTGCGCACCGGCTGCGGGGCGGTGAGGTTCACCGGGCCGTGCACGTCCGCGGCGAGCAGGAAACTGATGGCTCCGACCTCGTCGGCCAGGGTGATCCACGGCCAGTACTGCCGGCCGTTGCCCAGCGGGCCGCCCAGGCCGAGGCGGAACAGCGGCAGCACCCTGGCCAGCAGGCCGCCGCTGCTGGACAGCACCAGGCCGGTGCGCAGGTTGACCACCCGGACGCCGGCCTCGGCCGCCGGCTCTGTCGCACCCTCCCAGTCGCGGCAGAGTCGGGCCAGGAACGTCGTCCCGAGCGGGCCCTGCTCGTCGACGGGACGGTCGCCGGTGTCACCGTAGCGGCCGACCCCGGAGGCGGACAGCAGCGCCCGCGGCCGGGGTGCCGCCTTGTCCGCCGCCAGCAGCGCCGACACGACGGTCCGGGTCGAGACGACACGGCTGTCGTACAGCACCCGCTTGTACTTCTCGGTCCACCGATGGTCGCCGACGCCGGCCCCGGACAGGTGTACCACCGCGTCCACCTCGGCCAGCGCGGCCGGGTCGAGATGCCCCTCGCCCGGACCCCACCGGATCTCGTCCGGGGCCGCGGCGTCCCGGCGCACCAGGCGCAACACGGTGTGGCCGTCCTGCCGCAGTGCGGTGACCAGCGCGCGGCCTACGAGGCCGGACGCGCCGGTCACCGCGACAGTCAGCGCCGCAAATGGGGTCATCCAGACATTATGTCAAGGCCCTCACCCAAGGCCGAGTTCGGCCTCGAACTGGCCGGCCTCCAAGCGCTCCTTCACCGTCGACAGGAACCGTGCCGCATCCGCCCCGTCCACCAGCCGGTGGTCGTAGGTCAGCCCGAGGTACACCATCGAGCGGATGGCGACCACCTCGCCGAGGCCCTGGTCGTCCACCACGACGGGCCGCTTGACCACCGCGCCGGTGCCGAGGATGCCGACCTGCGGCTGGTTGATGATCGGGGTGTCGAACAGCGCGCCGCGGCTGCCGGTGTTGGTCAGCGTGAACGTGCCACCGGACAGCTCATCGGGGCTGATCCGGTTGTTGCGGGTGCGGTCGGCCAGGTCGGCGATCTTGCGGGCCAGACCCGCCAGGTTGAGGTCGCCGGCGTTGTGGATGACCGGCACCAGCAGCCCGCGCTCGGTGTCCACCGCAACACCCAGGTGCTCGGCGTCGTGATAGGTGATGGTGCCAGCCTCGACGTCGATCGAGGCGTTCACCTTCGGGTGCTGCTTCAGCGCCTCCACCGCGGCTAACGCGAAGAACGGCAGGAACGACAGCTTCACGCCCTCGCGGGCGGCGAACCCGGCCTTCGCCCGGTCGCGGAGCTTGGCGACCCGGGTGACGTCCACCTCCAGCACGGTGGTGAGCTGGGCGCTGACCTGCAGCGACTCCACCATACGGTGCGCGATGACCGACCGGAGGCGGGACATCTTCTCGGTCCTGCCG
>JBKOWA010000374.1:0-5965 GCA_046724155.1 Actinomycetota bacterium | reverse complement strand
GGGTGGCGCGGGCCAGGATGAGTCGTTCCTCGGCCTGCTCTACGTGTTCGATGGTGATCGACTCCGGGGTGGGGACTGCGATCTCCTCAATGACTTCCTGGGCCAATGCGTTGACCAGCCACGGTTGTCCGGCGGTCAGCTCGATCGCCCGGTCGACCGCGTCCGGGGTGAACTCCTGGCCGGTCTCCGTGGAGTGCTGGGCGTAGAGCTCGCGCACCTCGTCGGGGGTGAAGTCCCCCAGCCGCAGCGACTTCAACTTGATGTTGAAGGGGCTGGCGGTGCCGAGCCGGTTCGGGTCACCGCCGGCGGCGGTCTTGTAGTCGCGTACGTCCCGTAGCCCGCACAGTGCTACCGAGGCGGGGAATGCGGTGGGACGTTCGCTGAACCCGGCCCGCAGCTGGCGCAGTACGCTGACCAGGCTCTGCCCGTGCAGGGCGTCGATCTCGTCGAAGAACAGCACCAGCGGGCGAGGGCACACCCGCGCCCATGCCGTGAGGGCGACGGTGAGTAGGTTCGCGTCGGATGCCTGGGGCCAGGCCGGCGGGTGCAGGTTGGGCGCCAGGGCGATCTCGGCGCGGAGTCGGATTTCGTCGAGGATGCCGCGTTGCGCCGCGCCGTAGTCGTCGCCTACTGCCTGGCCGAGTTCGCAGGAGAAGAGCAGAGCGGCGTAGCGCTCGGTGGCGGTCAGCTCCTGCGCCAGCGCCCGCAACGCCGTCGTCTTGCCCGTCTGCCGGGGTGCGTGGACCACGAAATAGCCCATCTGGGCTACCAGCCCGGGCGCTTCCGGCAACCGCCGTAGTGCCGGAATCATGTAGTGGTACTCGGGGAGGCACGGCCCCGCTGTGTTGAACCGGCGCATCACCGGACACCACCCTCCGCGATCTTGGGCCAGGGGCCGTCACCCGGGACTCTACGGCCCGCCGACTACCCACCGAGCCGGTCATCGCCCTTGCAACTGTGCACCGCGCGGCAGCCCGCCGAGGCAGGCTCCGCAACGGGGCCTGGTGAGTTCCGCGGGCAGTGTCGGGGCATAGGGGCCCCGGCTGCGGTGGCCGGTGTGGCCGTCACTGTGCGGCGGCCGCCGGGGTGGTGTCGAAGATCCCGGCCAACGCCTGGACCGTCGCGGGCACCAGCCGGTAGTACGCCCAGACGCCGCGGCGCTCGGCCTGGACCAGCCCGGCCTCGCGGAGCACCCGCAGGTGGTGGCTGACCGTCGGCTGGGACACCTCGAACTCGTCGGTGAGGTCGCAGACGCAGATCTCGCCGCCCTCGTGGCTGGCGATCATGCTCAGCAGCCGCAGCCGCACCGGGTCGGCAAGCGCCTTGAACAGCGCCGCCAGCCGCGGCGCCTGCTCGGCGCTGATCGGCTCGCGGACCAGGGGCACGCAGCTTTCCCCCTCGGCCAGCAGGGGCAGCAGGTCCCGGGTGCGCGGCCGTCCGGTGCGGCCGCTCACCGGCACCTGCCCCGGCCAGCGCCGCCCGGACCGACGTTCACCTGCGCCATCCGCCGCCTCCATTCCCGCCCACCGGCAGCACCGGACCGGATCCAGGCACCGACTCCCGGCCGCACGGATTCTCCCCGGCCCAGCCTGCCGGTCTGGCCCGCTCGGCCGAAATCCTGACGCAGCGTCCGGGCGCCCCGGCTGCCCGCGGCCCGGTCTGCCGACCCTCGGCCGGGCCGACGGGCGCCGATGCCGGGCGGTGGCGCCGGACAGGGTCCGGCGGCGTCAGAGGTACTGGCCGGTCCCACCGGTCGGGTCGCCGGGCTGGGGTGGCTGGCCGGGCAGGCCCGACCGGCCGCCCAGGCCCGGCATGGCGCCGGGCGGCAGCGCCCGGCGGCGCATCTCCTCAAGCTGCACCCGGGCCGCCATCTGCTGCGCGAACAGCGCCGTCTGGATGCCGTGGAACAACCCCTCCAGCCAGCCGACGAGCTGGGCCTGGGCGACCCGCAGCTCGGCGTCGGTGGGCGTCTCGTCGTCCCGGAACGGCAGCGAGAGCCGGTGCAGCTCGTCGCGCAGCTCCGGCGCCAGGCCCTGCTCCAGCTCCTGGATCGAACGTTCGTGGATCTCACGCAGCCGGGCCCGGCTGGCCTCGTCCAGCGGCGCGGACCGAACCTCCTCGAGCAGCTGTTTGATCATCGAGCCGATACGCATGACCTTCGCCGGCTGCTCCACCATGTCGGAGACGTCAGGCGGACCGTCCTCCTCCGACCCGACGGAGTCCACCGTGGCCACGCCCATCGGCTTCCCGTCCGGCCCGACCACGATCACTCGGTGTTCCTGCGGCTCGGTCATGCCTACCATCCTCCCGCATCCGGGTGAGCGACCGGTACAGGGCAGCTCAAGGGTTGGGCGCCCTCGTAGGGTGCTACGCATGCCCCTCGACGTCGCCAGGATCCGTGGCCTGTTCCCTACCCTCGGCGACGGGTACCTGCACCTAGACGGACCGGGTGGCACGCTGATCCCGGAGAGCGTGTCACGGGCGGTCGGTGCCGCGCTGCGGGTGCCGCTGTCCAGCCGCGGCGGCGCCTTCCCGTCCTCGGCTCGTTCCGACGCGCTGGTGGACGCCGCGCGCCGGGCGGTCGCCGACCTGGTCGGTGCCGACCCGGGCGGGGTGATCCTCGGCCCGAGCACCACCACGCTGACCGACGCGGTGGCCCGGGCGCTGTCCCATTCCTGGCGGATGGGCGACGAGGTGGTGGTCAGCAGGCTGGACCACGACGCCAACATCCGGCCCTGGGTGGCCGCCGCGAACCGGGTGGGCGCCACCGTCCGCTGGGCCGAGGTGGACATCGAGACCTGCGAGCTGCCGGACTGGCAGTACGACGGGCTGATCACCCAGCGCACCCGGCTGGTCGCCGTGACCGCAGCCAGCAACGCCGTCGGCACCCGCCCGGACGTGGCCGCCATCGCGCGGCGTGCGCACCAGGTCGGCGCGCTGGTGTACGTCGACGGGGCGCACGCCACGCCGCACCAGCCGATCGAGCTGGCCGCGCTGGGCGCGGACCTGTTCGCCACCAGCGCCTACAAGTGGGCGGGGCCGCATGTCGGCGCGGTGATCGGCATGCCAGCCGCGCTGGCCCAGCTCGACAACGGGTACGGGACCGCGATGCTGGACGAGCTGGACCTGGGTGGCCTGCCGCTGGAGCTGCTGGCCGGAGTGGTGGCGGCCGTCGACCACCTCGCCGGGCTGGACGACGCGGCGCGTGGCAGCCGGCGGGACCGGGTACTGGCCTCGATGGCCGCGGTGCAGGCGTACGAGAGTGCGGTGTTCGCCCGGCTGCTGTCCGGCCTGCGGTCGATCCCGGCGGTGACCGTGATCGGCGCACCGGCCAGCCGCGCCCCGACGGTGTCGTTCACGGTGGAAGGGTGGAAGCCGCGGATGGCGGCGGAGGAGCTGGCCCGCCGCGGGATCTGCGCCTGGGACGGGCTGGCCGAGGCCCGCGCGTTGATGGAGGCCATCGGGGTGGCCGAGCTGGGCGGTGCGATCCGGGTCGGCCTGATGCACTACAACACCGGCCACGAGGTGGACCGGCTGCTGGACGCCCTGGACGACCTGCGCTGAGCCCTTCGTCCGGGGCCAGCGCTCCGGGCAGCGTTCCCGGGCCCAGCTCCGGCTGTCGTCGCCGCCCGGTTGGCAGCGTCAGGTGGTCAGGACGATCTTGCCCACATGCTCGCTGGCCTCGAGGATCCGGTGTGCCTCGGCGGCCTGGTCCAGCGACAGCACCCGGTCGATGACCGGCCGGACCTCGCCCGACTCGTACGCCGGCCACACCCCGGCCAGCACCGCCGACACGATCGCAGCCTTCTCGGCCAGCGGGCGCGCCCGCAGCGAGGAGGCGGACACCGTGGCCCGCTTGCGCATCAGCATGTTGAGGTTCAGCTCCCCGCGGCTGCCGTCCTGCAGCCCGATCACCACCAGCCGGCCGCCGGTGGCCAGCACCTCGACGTTCCGCGCCAGGTACGGGCCGCCCACGATGTCCAGCACCACGTCGGCGCCGGCCCCGCCGGTGGCCTCCCGGACCCGCTCGACGAAGTCCTCCTCCCGGTAGTTGACCAGCACCTGGGCGCCCAGCTGCTGGCAGCGGGCCAGCTTCGCGGCCGAGCCGGCGGTGCACGCGACCCGGGCGCCGTACCGCCGGGCGAGCTGGATCGCCGTGGTGCCGATTCCGCTGGCTCCGCCGTGCACCAGCAGCAGCTCGCCGGGCTGCAGCCCGGCCTGCCGGAACACCGTCGACCACACCGTGCAGGCGGCCTCCGGCAGCGCGGCGGCCGCCACCACCGTCAGTCCCTTCGGCACCGGCAGCAGCTGCGCGGCCGGCACCGCGACCCGCTCGGCGTAGCCACCGCCGGCCAGCAGCGCACACACCTCGGCACCCACCTGCCAGCCGGCGACGTCCGGCCCCAGCGCCGCGATCCGGCCGGCGGCCTCCAGCCCCGGGATGTCCCGCGGCACGCCGGGTGGCGGGTCGTACCGGCCGCGGCGCTGCAGCACGTCGGCCCGGTTGACGGCGGTGGCCGCGACGTCGAGGAGGACCTGGCCGGGGCCGGCCACCGGGTCGGGTACCTCGGTCGGGACGAGCACCTCCGGGCCGCCCGGCGCGGAGATCGTGATCGCACGCATACCGGCGACCGTACCCAGACCCGCGCTACCGTCCCCGGCATGGCGCATTTCGGCGACTTCCAGTACGAGATCTACCTGCAGGGCGCGGCCGGCCAACGCCCGGCGCTGCCCATCACCCACGACGAGCTGGAACGGGCCGCCACCGAGGCGATGACGCCGGAAGGTCGCGGCTACGTGGCCGGCGGTGCCGGCTCCGAGCAGACCGTACGGGCCAACCGGGAGGCGTTCGACCGCTGGCGGATCGTGCCGCGGATGCTGCGCGGCGTCGCCGAGCGGGACCTGTCCACCAGCGTGCTGGGCACCCGGATGCCGGCCCCGGTCCTGCTGGCCCCGGTCGGGGTGCTCGGCATCCTGCACCCGGACGGTGAGCTGGCCGCCGCCCGGGGTGCCGCCGGGCTGGGCGTGCCGATGGTGCTGTCCACCCTCGGGTCGGTGCCGATGGAGGACGTGGCCGAGGCGCTGGGGGAGACGCCGCGGTGGTTCCAGCTGTACTGGCCGAGCAACCGCGACGTCGCCGCCAGCCTGGTGCAGCGCGCCGAGAAGTCCGGCTTCGGCGCGCTGGTGGTCACCGTGGACACCGGCGTGCTGGCCTGGCGGCCCCGCGACCTGGCCCTCGGCTACCTGCCGTTCCTGCAGGCCCAGGGGCTGGCCAACTACTTCACCGACCCCGCGTTCCGGGCCGGCCTGGCCAAGCCGCCGGAGGTGGACCCGCAGGCCGCGGTCGGCCGCTGGATCGCCATGTTCGGCAGCCTGGCGCTGACCTGGGACGACCTGGCCTGGCTGCGCTCGGTCACCACGCTGCCGGTCCTGCTCAAGGGGATCCTGCACCCCGACGACGCCCGTCGCGCAGTCGAGCACGGGGCGAACGCGATCGTGGTGTCCAACCACGGCGGCCGCCAGCTCGACGGGGCGGTCGCCAGCGCCGCCGCGCTGCCCGGCGTCTGCGAAGCGGTCCACGGCCGGTGTGAGGTCCTGCTGGACAGCGGGATCCGGAGCGGGACCGACGTGCTCCGGGCGCTGTCGCTGGGCGCGTCGGGCGTGCTGCTGGGACGCCCCGCCTTGTGGGGCCTGGCCAGCGGCGGCGCACCCGGCGCGGCCCGGGTGCTGTCGCTGCTCGCCGAGGAAGTGACCGAGACGATGCACCTGGCCGGCTGCCCGGACGTGGCCTCGGCCCGCGACCTGCACACCGGGTGACCGTCCCGCCAACCTCGGCCAGCCCTCGACACACCCTAACCCCGTAATCAGATCCGCCTTATCACGCGAAACGCACGCCCAAACCGGACAAATCAGGCGCAAAGGGGGCCGTTTCGCGTGATATCACGGCAAACGCACGGACCGGGGT
>JBKOWA010000260.1:0-2540 GCA_046724155.1 Actinomycetota bacterium | reverse complement strand
GACCAAGCCCGACGACGCTCGCACCGGCGCGGGCAGGGGCGGGGACGGCGGCAAGGGCGGCAGGCACCACGGCGACTGAGCGGGCAGCGAGCCCGGTCCGTCCGGCGGCGATGTCCGGAACGCCGCCGATCCGCGCTCTGGTTTTAAGTGGCGATGTTGAAGCGACGAGTCCAGCGTTCCTCAGGCGCAGATGGCGACACTGCGCTGGTGAACTCCGTGGTGGCCGAGGTGACGGCTCGAATCACGGCGCGGAGCGCGACGAGCCGGGCCGGATACCTTGCGCGAGTTGCTGGCGCGGCGTCCGGGCGGCCGGCCCGAGCCGGCCTGGGCTGCGGCAACCTGGCGCACGGGTTCGCCACCTGCTCCGGCGCGGACCGGCAGGCCATGCGCGAGGCTGCCGTCCCCGGCGTGGCGATCGTCTCGGCGTACAACGACCTGCTGTCCGCGCACCAGCCGCTGGCCGAGTACCCGGACTGGATCAAGGCCGCGGTGCGGGAGGTCGGCGGCGTGGCCCAGTTCGCGGGCGGCGTGCCGGCCATGTGCGACGGCGTCACCCAGGGCCGGCCGGGGATGGAGCTGTCCCTGTTCAGCCGTGAGGTCATCGCGCTGTCCACGGCGGTGGCGCTCACGCACGACCTGCACGACGCGGCGCTGCTGCTCGGGGTCTGCGACAAGATCGTCCCCGGGCTGCTGATCGGCGCGCTGGCGTTCGGGCACCTGCCGGCCATCCTGGTGCCGGCCGGGCCGATGCCGTCCGGACTGCCGAACGAGGAGAAGGCGCTGGTCCGGCGGCTGTACGCGGAGGGGAAGAAAAGCCGCGAGGAGCTGCTCGAGGCCGAGTCGGCGTCCTACCACTCGCCGGGCACCTGCACGTTCTACGGCACCGCCAACTCCAACCAGCTCGTCGTCGAGGTGATGGGCCTGCACCTGCCCGGCGCCAGCTTCGTCCCGCCGGGCACCCCGCTGCGCCGGGCGCTGACCGAGCAGGCCGCCCGCCGCGTGGTCGAGCTGACCGCGCAGGGCGCGCAGTACACCCCGGTCGGGCACGTGGTGGACGAGCGGTCCGTGGTGAACGGGGTGGTCGCGCTGCTGGCCACCGGCGGCTCGACGAACCACACGCTGCACCTGGTCGCCATCGCCGCGGCGGCCGGCATCCACCTCACCTGGGACGACTTCTCCGCGCTGTCCGCGGTGGTGCCGCTGATGGCCCGGATCTACCCGAACGGCACCGCCGACGTCAACCACTTCGTGGCCGCCGGCGGCGTGCAGTTCCTGGTCCGCGAGTTGCTCGGGGCCGGGCTGCTGCACGGCGACGTGCGCACCGTGGCCGGGCCCGGCCTGGCCCGGTACCGGCAGGAGCCCGCGCTGGTGGGCGGCACCCTGGTCTGGCGGGACGGGCCGACCGAGTCCGGCGACCTCGAAGTGCTGCGGCCGGCGGCCGACCCGTTCGCACCGGACGGCGGGGTGCGGATGCTGGCCGGCAACCTGGGCCGGGCGGTGGTCAAGGTGTCCGCGGTCCGGGCGGCCGACCGGGTGGTCGAGGCGCCGGCCCGGGTGTTCACCAGCCAGGAGGGCTTCACTGCCGCGTTCCGGGCCGGTGAGCTGTACCGGGACGTGGTGGCGGTGGTCCGCCAGCAGGGGCCGCGCGCGACCGGCATGCCGGAGCTGCACAGCCTCACCCCGGCGCTGTCGGTGCTGATGTCCCGCGGCCACCGGGTCGCGCTGGTCACCGACGGCCGGATGTCCGGCGCCTCGGGAAAGATCCCGGCGGCCATCCACGTCACTCCCGAGGCCGCCGCCGGCGGTCCACTGGCGCTGGTCCGGGACGGCGACCGGATCCGGTTGGACTGCGACCGCGGCGTCCTGGAACTGCTGGTGGACGCCGCCGAGCTGGCCGACCGGCAGCCGCAGGACGCGCCGCCCACCGACGCCGAGTGGGTTGGCCTCGGGCGGGAGCTGTTCGCCGGGCTGCGGCACCTGGTCGGGCGGGCCGACCAGGGCGCGTCGATCTTCGCCGCCGCGTCACCGGCCGGCGCCACCGCACCATCGGTCGGCTCCGCGGCCGAGTCACCTGCCGGCTCCGTCGAGGTGCCGACGACCGGGCGGGCAGCATGATCCACAACAGGCAGCAGGACCGATGAGCAGGGTGAGGACCGCGGCATGAGCACACCGCACGCTTCCCGGGCCGCGCAGCTGCGTGCCGCGGAGCCGGCGCACCGGGCCGCACCGGCGACCACGCACGGCGGCGATCCGGGCGTGGCGCTGCTCGAGGTCTCGCCGGTCATCCCGGTCGTGGTCCTTCAGGACGTGGCGCACGCGGTGCCGCTGGCCCGGGCGCTGGCCGCCGGCGGGGTGCGGATCATCGAGGTCACGCTACGGACGCCGGCCGCGCTGGAGGCGATCCGCCGGATCGCGGCCGAGGTGCCCGAGGCGCTGGTCGGCGCCGGCACGGTGACCGCCCCGGAGCACGCCGGCCAGGCCGCCGCGGCCGGCGCCGCGTTCCTGGTAACCCCGGGTACCACCCCGGCCGTGCTGGACGC
>JBKOWA010000580.1:0-6426 GCA_046724155.1 Actinomycetota bacterium | reverse complement strand
ACTGGCCGCTGCCGCTGCCGGTGGATTTCCCGGCCGCCGAGCGGGCCGCCGCGGCGTTGTTGACCGCGCTCGGGATCGCCCTGGATTCCGCGGCCATGGCTCGGACGGCGGCGCGGATGGTGGCCGCGTACGCCGAGTTGCTCACTGCGCGGGAGTTCGAGTTCACCACGTTTCCCAACCAGGAGGGCCACCGCGATCTGGTCATTGCGCGGTCGGTGCCGTTCACGTCGGTTTGCGCGCATCACCTGCTGCCGTTCGTCGGTACGGCTCATGTGGGTTACCTGCCTGGTAGCCGGATTCTCGGGTTGTCCAAGCTGGCGCGGCTGGTGGAGATGTTCGCGGCGCGGCCGCAGGTGCAGGAGGAGATGACTCAGCAGATCGCGGCGTGGCTGGCCGGGCAGGCCGCTGCGGTCGGGGTGGGGGTCCTGATCACGGCCGAGCACTTGTGCATGACGTTGCGGGGGGTGCGGGCGCGTGGCGTGACGAGTGTGACCACCGCGTGGCGTGGCGTGCTGAGTGATGACCGGCAGGCCCGCGGGGAGTTCCTCGCCCTGGCCGGCGGCCCGGCGGAGTGCGGGAGGTCGGGACGATGACGGGGGCGGACATCGCCGCCGGTGCGTTGAGCGTGCCGGCCGAGCCCGGCCCCGGGCATGTGGTGCTCATCCTTTCCGGCGGCCTGGACAGCACGGTGCTGGGGTACCGGCTGCGCGCGGGTGGTTCCCGGTTGACGATGCTGTCGTTCGACTACGGCCAGCGTCACCGGCGTGAGCTGGAGTACGCCCGCCGGACCGCGGCGACGCTCACCGGAGCTCACCGGGTGGTCGACTTGTCGGCGGTGTGCGGTGTGTTGGCCGGCTGTTCGCTGACCGATGCGGCGGTGGATGTGCCTGACGGGCATTACACCGACGCTTCGATGCGGGCCACGGTGGTGCCCAACCGCAACGCGATCATGCTGGATGTGGCGGTGGCGCAGGCCGTCGCGGCCGGGGCCGATGCGGTGGCGTTCGGCGCGCATGCCGGTGACCATCCGGTCTACCCCGACTGCCGGCCGGCGTTCCTGGGTGCCTACCGGCGGATGGTGCTGCTGGCCAACGAGGGGTTCCTGGTCCCGCGGTTCGCCGTGCTGGCCCCGTTCATCGGGCTGTCGAAGGCCGACATCGTGACCATCGGCGCCGAGCTGGGGGTGCCGTTCGCCGAGACCTGGTCCTGCTACAAGGGCGAACAGAGGCACTGCGGCACCTGCGGCACGTGCGTGGAGCGCCGTGAGGCGTTCGGGGTGGCCGGCGTCGCCGACCCGACCCTCTATGCGGCCGGGGCGGTGGGGTAGGTGTACCGGATCGGTAAGCGGTTCGGGTTCGAGGCCGCCCACCACCTGCCCGGGCTGCCCGGCGGGCACCAGTGCGCCCGCCCGCACGGGCACAGCTACACCGTGCAGGTCAGCCTCGCCACCGATGGCGACCTCGTCCCGCCGGGGTTCGTGGTGGACTTCGCCGCCCTGGCCCCGCTCGGCACGTATCTGCAGGACGCGTTTGACCACCGCGATCTGAACGCGGTGCTCGACGTGCCGCCGACGAGTGAGAACCTGGCCCGGCTGCTCTACCAGTGGTGCGCGTGCCACCTGAGCCTGCCCGCGGGGGTGAGCCTCGCCGCGATACGGGTCGCCGAGACCGCGTCGACGTTCGCCGAGTACTCCCCGGCCCGGCCGTGACCGGGGTGGTCGTCGGTCGGCCGCTGCTGGTGGCGGAGACGTTCGGGCCGACGCTGCAGGGTGAGGGGCCCAGCTGCGGCCGGCAGGCGCTGTTCGTGCGCCTGTCACGCTGCAACCTGGCCTGCCCCGGCTGCGACACGCCCTACACCTGGGACTGGTCCCGGTTCGACCCGAGAGCCGAGGCACGCCGCCAGACCGCGGCCGGCCTGCTGGAGTGGGCGCTTGGCCACCCGACGGAGCTGGTGGTCATCACCGGCGGCGAGCCGTTGCTGCAGCAGGACCGGCTGGTGCCGCTGGTGGCCGGGCTGGCCGCCGCGGGCCGGCGGGTGGAGGTGGAGACCAACGGCACCCTCGCCCCGAGCCCGGTGTTCGCCGGCTCGGTGGCCGGGTTCAGCGTCTCGCCCAAGCTGACCAGCTTCGCCGCGCCTGGCGATGCCCGCCGGCGCATCGATCCCGGCGCGTTGCGGGCGTTGGCGGCCACCGGCCGCGCGGTGTTCAAGTTCGTCGCGTCCACGGTGGCTGATCTGGAGGAGATCGCGGACCTGCAACGCCGGTTCGACCTGGCGCCGGTGTGGGTGATGGCCGAGGGCACCACCACCGAGCGGCAGCTGGAGGTGATGCGCCAGATCGCCGATGAGGTGGTCGGCCGCGGCTGGCACCTGTCGGCCCGGCTGCACGTGCTGCTGTGGGGAGACACCCGTGGCCGATGACACCGCGCCGACGGCGGGGGGCGGGCCTGGACGGGGCCGTCGTTCCCGTCGCCGCGGGCCGCGCGTGTGGGGTAGCGGCCCTGGTGGTGCGGCGGCCGGCGGGATCGTTCCTGCCGTCCAGGCTGCCGCCACGGTAACCCACCGGCGGCCCGCCGCGCACTCGGTGATGCCGTACCTGCTCCAGGTGCCCCACCTGGGCAGGGCGGCCCGGGCATGTATGCGCCGCAGCTCGGCACCCGGCGCGGACGGCGTGACCTGGGCCGCCTACCGGCAGCACCTGCCCGACCGGCTGGCGGACCTGGCGGCGCGGCTGCGAGCCGGCGTCTGGTCCCCCGGGCCGGTGCGCGAGGTAGCGATCACGGCGTACACGGGCAAGGTGTTCACCGCGGTGGTACCGACGGTGGAGGACCGGATCGTGCACCGGGCGATGCGTTCGGCGCTGGATCCGATCCTGGCCACCCTCGTGTTGGCGGACTGGGTATCGGGATTCCGGCCAGGGCGCAACCGGATCACCGCGCTACGCCAGGCCGAGGCGCACATCGCGGCGGGCCGGGGGTGGGCGGCCGACATCGACGTGGCCGGCGCGTCGGCGGGCGGCACCGTCGAACAGCTGGTGGCCTGGCTGGCCGAATACGTCACCGACGGGTCGTTTCTGGCCGTGTTCCGGCGGGCGTTGACCGGGCTGCCGAGCCCGCTGGTTCCCGGTAGCGGCCTGTGGCCGGTGCTGTTCCACCTGCGCCTGGCCCGGGTCGATACCGAGTTGGGTGGGCTGTCGGTGGTGCGGTTCGCCGACAACTACGCCGCGTTCGCCACGGACCCGCGCACCGCCGAACTGGCCTACGACCGCATCACCGCCGCGCTGGCCACCGTCGGGCTGGCGCCGAACCCCCGCAAGAGCCGAATCCGGCCGCCGCACCTGGCCAACCCGGAAGACCTGTTCCTGATCGACGGATGAAAGGGGGCGATCATGCGAACGTCTCCCGCAGCACCCGCCCGCGGATGCTCGCTCATGCCGCCGCAGCTGCTGCGTTGGGTGCCGATTCCCGGTGGTACCTGCCGATACGGCGACGCCCGGCGCCCGCGACCGGTCGCCGACCTGCTGGCCGCGGTGACCCCGCTGACCCACCGGCAGCTCGACCGCGCCGGGGACGCCGATGATCCGGATCTGCCGGTTACCGGCATCGACCACGAGGTGGCCAGCCGCCTGGCGGCGCTGGTCGGCGGACGGCTGCCGAGTTCGGTGGAGTGGGAGTGGCTGGCCGCCGGCCCCGAACAGCGGGCCTTCCCGTGGGGTGAGCAACCGTGGTCGCCGACGTTGGCGCGGCTACGGGGTCCCGGCAGCGAGCACGACGGCCCCGGCCCGGTGGGCTGCTACCCGCACGGTGCCACCCCGCAGGGTCTGCTCGACCTGGCCGGCAACGTGTGGGAATGGACCGCCAGCCCGGTCATGGGCGACGGCTACGTCATCCGGGGCGGCTCCTACGCCGCCAAACCGATCTACGGCCGGTCCACCTTCCTCAACGCGGTACACGCGCAACGGCGCAGCCGGGGCATCGGCGTCCGCCCGGTGAGATCGCCATGACCACCCGCCCAGGCCCCGCGCGGCTGGCCGGCGCCGATCAGGTCACCAGCCGCCTGGTCATCGTCGGCTGCTCGGCGGAGAAGGTCACCACAGCGGGGCCGCTGCCCGCGCTGGAGCTGTACGACGGTGGCTGCGTGCCGCCGCTGCGGGCGCGGCTGGGCACCCGGCCGCGACTACGGGCCAGGGTCCGGTTCCTGTCCGCCGAACACGGCCTGGTCACCGCGGACACCCTGCTGCACCCCTACGACCGGCCGCTGGACGGCCAGCGGGCCGCGCAACTCCGCCCGCATGTGGCCGACACGCTGGGCCGGGACATGGCCACCCACGGGATACCGGAGGAGATCCTCCTCGTGGCCGAACCGCTGTACCTGGTGCTTCTGGCCGACCTGCTCGCCCTGCCCGCGCGGCCCCGCGTGCAGTGGATACCCGACCACGCCAACGGCTGGCCGCAGGCCCGCGCCGTGCTCGAGGACTGGGGCTGGTGATGACCACAACAACGACTGTCACACTCGCGCAGACGCTGGCCGTCCGCGACAACGACTACCTGCACGCCGTGGCCGAGTTCTGCCGCCGCACGGGACTGGGCTGGCACCAGCCAACCCCGCCCGCCTCGGCGGCGGGCACCGCACTGTCGGTGGTGATCCCGGCCCGTAACAACGCCTACAGCCTCACCCCGGTCCTTGACGCCCTGACCGCGCAGGACACCTCCGGCACGGTGGAAGTGGTCGTGATCGACGACGCCTCCACCGACGACACCCCGGACCTCGCCAGCCACCACCCCGCGGTCGACATCGCCTACCGCCTGAGCGCCCAGGTCGGCGCGGCGGCGGCCCGCACCGCCGGAACGCACCTGGCCCAGGCCGACACCGTGGTCTATCTCGACGCCGACATGGTGTTGACCGGGCACGTGCTCGCCGACCTGGCCGCCCGCGCCCACCCGGAACTGGTCCTGGTGGGGTTCCGGCACAACGTGCCCTACCGCGACGCCGGGCACCCGCGCGGGCGCGCGGCGGTTCCGGCAGGCGAGCCGGACCTGGAAGCCGACCACCGCGTGCGCTGGCCGGCACCCGCCGGGGTGCCGATGTTCTACAGCGGGCAGGTGTACCCGCGGCCGTTCGTCGGCCGGCCACTGGATCACACCCGCGAGTTCGCAGACCTCGGCTACGGCGCGACCTACCACGACTGGGACCTGCCGCGGATGGTGGTCACCGCGCTGGTCGCCGTACCCCGCGCCGCGGCCCTCGACATCGGCGGCTTCGACCCGGGCTTCAGCGTCCACGGCTGGGGAACCGAGGACACCCACCTCGGCGCGGCGCTGATCGCGACCGGATGCAAGGTGGTCCCGTTGCGGCAGGCCCGCGGCTACCACCTCGACCCGCCCGACGCCACCACACAGTGGCAGGCCAAGCTCGCCACCGCCGCGGCCCGGATCGACCACTACCGGCAGCTACTCACCCAACCCGCCCCGCGCGGCCGGGCCGCCGACCTCGCGGCACGAGCCGAGCGGCTACTGGGAGAGGCGGAGCGACTGCGATGAGCCGCCAGCCGACAGCGAATCAGCATCGCCAGGTAGCCCACCGGCCGGCAGCCAGCCCGAAGCAGCTTTCGGGCGGTCCGAGGAGCGGGGTCCCCGCGGAAACGCGGAGCTTGCGGAGGCTTTTCGTGAGGTGCAGGTGCGCAGCAAACGCGGAGGCGAGCAGATGAACCGTGTCTACGCCGCCGACGGCGACCTGGTGCACGACCCCGCGACCGGGCTGACCCATCAGGCTCCCCACCGGCTGCCCACGGGCCGGTTGCGGCTGGAGCAGACCCAGATCAGCCGGTGGCCCGTCGTCGCACCGGCCGAACTGGACCGGACCGCGCCGGTGAGCGTGTGCTGGTCACCGATCGTGCGGTGCAACCTGCACTGCCCGCAGTGTCTGGACGACACCAGCGTGCCGGAACTCCACGCCGCCGGCCGCAGCCGTATCGCTGAGGTGCTGGCCGCGGCCGGGGTGCTCGGGGTGGACATCTCCGGCGGCGAACCGCTGCTGCTGCGCGACCTGGCCGCGCTGGCCGGGCGCGTGGCCGGCGGCGGCCGTACGGCGGTCTCGGTCACCACCAACGGATGGCACCTGGCCCGACGCGCCACCGAACTCGCAAGCGTCGTCGATGCGATCCGGGTCAGCCTCGACGGGCCGGACCAGGCCAGCCACGACCGCATCCGCGGCGCCGGTAGCTTCGCCCGCGCCCAGGCCGGCATCCGGGCCGCGGTCGCCGCGGGGATACCGCTGCAGATCCAGACCGTGCTGATGGCCGCCAACCACGCCCGCGCCCAGCGCGTGGTGGACCTTGCCGCCAGCCTCGGCGCCGGCGGGGTGACCTTCCTGCAGATGCTGCCCATCGGTGCCGGCCGGCACCTACACAACCAGATGCTCACCGATGTG
>JBKOWA010000059.1:0-9080 GCA_046724155.1 Actinomycetota bacterium | reverse complement strand
GTCAGGGTCAGGGTGGCGTGGTCCAGGTAGGCCACGGACACGGCGACCACGCCGGTCGCGCCCCGGGCGGTGGCGAGGGCGATGAGCGCGGCGGTTGCCCGCCGGTGCGTCGCGTGCACCGACTCTGCCTTCGCGCGTTGCACGGTGGACGACACGTGACCCTGCGGCCTGGCGAACGTTGTCACGGCTCTCCTTCGGGGAAGGCGGTCCGGGCGCGCCACCGTGGCGTACCGCCGACGCACGCGTTCTCCGTCGACTGTCACCGCGGCGCCGTCATGACCGTGTTGGCCGAAGGTCCCGTTTCCGGCTGCCTTGCGTCCCCAGAGCGTCGGGCGGGTCCGGGGGTGAAGGTGAGCATGATCAAGTAGTTGCTCGCCCGCCAGGTCTGGTCGGGGAAACCGCCGCCGTAGCGGTAGACCGGCGGGGCCGCCTGGCGTCGTGGACCGCCTCGACGAGCGGCGCCGGTACGACGGCCCGTCAGCCCAGTGACGGCACCCGCCGGCCCGGCGGCATTTCTGCTCGGCCGATCGGGTGACCGGTGAGGTACTTCCAGGTCGCCGGGTAATGCCGCGCGGGCCCCATGGCCGGGTAATGCCGCGCGGGCCTCTGGGCCGCCACGGCGCCAACCGGCTGCGCCGCCGCAGACACCGGCACCGCGCAGTGCTGCTCCGGCTGCCGGGGCAACGGCGGGGTGCGCGGTTGGGGTTGGCCGGACGGCCGCGGTTCGCCCGGCCCGGACCGCCCGGGGAACAACGCGGCGAAGGCGATCAGCACCAGCCCCAGCACGGTCAGGACCCGTCCCGCCGGCCGGGCCCACCCGGACTGGCCGACGGACCGGCCGCCGGTTCCGGTGGTGGTGGAGGTTCCGGTGGCGATTCGCCCGCTGCCGGCCTGCTGGAGCATGCTGAGGTGCTGCTCCAACACCGGGGTCGCCGATCGGGCCAGCGCAATGACCTCGGCCGAGCCGTCACCGGACAGGGCGGCGTGGCCGGCCGCGACGGCCTGCCGGTCACCCGCGATCTGGCTGGCGATCCAGGCCCGGTCGAAATCGGCGCCGGTCCGCGCCGTCAGCCCGGCGAGCTGCCGTTGCTGCCCGGTGGCCGGCCGGTCCGGCAGCGCCACTCCCAGCCGCGCGGCGACGTCCTGCAGCTCGGCGTCGAGGTTGTGGTGGTCGGCGACCAGCCGGCCGGCCAGCGCGCGGACCTCGGTGGCCGATGCCTTCTGTCGGACGGCCTGCCCGGCCGCGATCGCGGTCAGGTTGGACCGGTGGGCCGTCACCAGGAACGCCCGGTCCTGGGCGGATACCGGGGGCGCTGCCTCGTCCGGACCGGCGGCCGCCAACCCCAGCATGGCGAGCACACCGGCGAGCATGGCCCAGCGGACGGCGGCACTCATCGGTACCTCCCCGTGTCCCTCGCCCGGCACCGTGTCCAGGACGGCACCGCGCCGGTTGTCAGCCGGCGGCCGTCGCCGCACCGGTGCCGGCGAGTCCGCACTTTCAGGTTCTCACGACCCGGCGGCGGTGCACGGTTCATGCGTTCCCTAGGCAACGATCGGGAAACCCGGATCAGAGCTGTGGGCGGCACGGTCAGCCCGGTCAGGGCGGCGGCTCGGTTCCGGTGGCCGTGATCCGGGCGGCCACCTCGCGCAGCTTGATGTTGAGCCGCTGCGAGGTCTGGCGCAGCACCTCGAACGCCTCGTCGGCGGTCAGCTTGCGTCGTTCCATCAAGATGCCCTTGGCCTGGCCGATCAGGTCCCGGCTGCGTAACGCCTCGCGAAGCTGGCCGGCCTGCGCGGTGGCGGCCAGCGCGACCGCGGCGTGCGCCGCCAGCAGCAGCCCGACATCGCGGGCGTTGCGGTCGAACGCGTCGCTCCGCCGGGCGTACAGGTTCAGCGCCCCGAACGTTCGCCAGCCGGAAGGCTGACCCGGCTGGCTGCCGGCCGAGCCGCTGGTGAACACCCCGAGGCTCAGCATCGCCCGGATGCCCAGGTCGGCCGCCAGCGGACCGAACGTCGGCCACCCGGGGCCGGCGGCCAGGTCGGCCACCTCGAGGTACGGCAGGTGGCCGCCGATGGCGGTGTCCACGAACGGACCCTCGCCGGTGTCGTACTGGACCTCGTCCAGGTGCAGCGCCAGCGGATCGGTGTAGGCCGGGGTCTTGATCCCGCCCCCGGCCACCAGCACGCTCAGGCTGGCCAGGTCCGCGCCGCCGATCACGTCCACCGCCGCGGTCACGATCCGGGCCAGCACCTCCTCGACACTGTCCGGCGTGAACAGGTGCCTGGCCAGCTCGGCGAAGCGGGTGCCCGGCCGGTACGCCGGCCGTGTTGCCGGCATGTCACTCACGGTGCGGCCCCCTCCCGCCGTCGGAATCGGCCCGGTGGCCCCGGCGTCGCCACGAGGGCCACCCCATGGTCACTGCCCGTTGCCGGCGTGATTCACACCAGGCTGCCCGCGAGTCGCCGCGGCCGCCCGCCCTGCCAGCGCCGTTGTGCGCCGCGGTGGGTGGCTTCGGGTCAGTGCGCGGGCCCGGGGCCCAGCCGGTCGAGCAGGGCGTAGTACTCGTCCCAGAGCTGTGCCGGAAGGTGGCTGTCGAAGGTGGTCAGGTGGTCTTTGATGTGGTCGGTTTCCTGCTCCCAGGCGTGGTGGTCGATGCAGAGCAGCTGGTCGAGGTCGGTGGGGTCGAGGTTGAGGCCGGTGGTGTCGAGGGCCTGGCGGGTGGGGAGGTTGCCGATGGGGGTGCGGGTGGCCTCGGCCTGGCCGTTCAGCCGTTGGATGATCCATTTCAGGACGCGGCTGTTGTCTCCGTAGCCGGGCCACAGCCAGCGGCCGTCAGGGGATTTGCGGAACCAGTTGACGTAGAAGATACGCGGGAGTTCGGCCGGTTCGGTGGCTTCGCCGATGGACAGCCAGTGCGCGAAGTAGTCGCCCATGTTGTAGCCGCAGAACGGCAGCATCGCGAACGGGTCGTAGCGCAGGGCACCGACCTCGCCTTCGGCGGCGGCGGTCTTCTCGGAGGAGACGCAGGCGGCGAGGAAGACGCCGTGCTGCCAGTCGAAGGATTCGGTGACCAGGGGGACGGTGGTGGCGCGTCGGCCGCCGAACAGGATGGCCGAGATGGGCACGCCGGCGGGGTCTTCCCACTCCGGGGCGATGATCGGGCACTGCGCCGCGGGGGTGGTGAACCGGGAGTTGGGATGGGCGGCGGGTTCGGGTGAGCCGGGGGTCCAGTCGCGGCCGCGCCAGTCGGTCAGATGCTCCGGTGGGGTGTCGGTCAGGCCTTCCCACCAGACGTCGCCGTCGTCGGTGCGGGCCACGTTGGTGAAGATGCTGTTGCCCCACAGGGTCTTGACGGCGTTGGCATTGGTCTTCCGCCCGGTGCCCGGTGCAACGCCGAAGAAGCCGGCCTCCGGGTTGATCGCGTACAGTCGGCCGTCGGCGCCGAACCGCATCCAGGCGATGTCGTCGCCGATGGTCTGGGCGGTCCAGCCGGGGATGGTGGGCTCGAGCATGGCCAGATTGGTCTTGCCGCACGCGGAGGGGAACGCGGCCGCGATGTACCGTGGCTCGCCGCCCGGCGGGGTGAGCTTGAGGATGAGCATGTGCTCGGCGAGCCAGCCCTCGTCGCGGGCCATCACCGAGGCGATCCGCAGCGCGTAGCACTTCTTGCCCAGCAGCGCGTTGCCGCCGTAGCCGGAGCCGAAGGACCAGATCTCCCGGCTCTCCGGGAAGTGCGAGATGTACTTGCCGGGGTTGCAGGGCCAGGGCCGGTCTGCCTCGCCGGGGGCCAGCGGGGCGCCGACGGAGTGCACGCACTTGACGTAGGAGCCGCGTTCCTCGATCAGCCGCAGCGCCGGGGCGCCCATCCGGGTCATGATCCGCATGGACACGGCGACGTAGGCGGAGTCGGTGAGCTGGACGCCGAGCTGGGAGATCGCCCCGCCGAGCGGTCCCATGCAGAACGGCACCACGTACATGGTCCGGCCGCGCATGCAGCCGGCGAAGATCTCACCGAACACCGTGCGCATGCCGGAGGGGTGGACCCAGTTGTTGGTCGGCCCGGCGTCCTCGCGGCGTTCGGAGCAGATGAACGTGCGGTCCTCGACCCGAGCGACGTCGGAGGGGTCGGAGGCGGCGTAGAAGCTGTTCGGCCGCTTGGCCGGATCGAGGCGGACCAGGGTGCCCCGCTCGACGAGCAGGTCGGTGAGCTGGCGCCATTCGGCGTCGGACCCATCGCACCACCACACCCGGGCGGGCCGGGTCAGGTCCGCGATCCGCTGCACCCACTCCACCAGCGCGCGGTGCGTGGTGGGCGCGGCGGCCATCCCAGGAAGCGGATCGGACATCGAGGCTCCTCACGTTCGGCGGATCGGCTCTTCAACCGGTCGCTGACGCCGGCCACGTGGGCCAGGTAGGGTGACCGATTGAAAAAGTCTTCAAGTGCTCATGTTATCGTCTCTTCATCTCATCGCGCAGTACAGTGTGGCAAGCGGTCACCCGGATGGGTCGCCAGCTGGGGAGGTCGATCGTGCCGGTTCCGCTGTACCAGGCCAAGGCCGAGTTCTTCCGGATGCTCGGGCACCCGGTGCGCATCCGGGTGCTGGAGCTGCTGACCCACGGCCCGCGGTCGGTGCGGGAGCTGCTGGCCGAGATCCAGATCGAGCCGTCCAGCCTGTCCCAGCAGCTCGGCGTGCTGCGCCGCTCGGGGATCGTCACAGCTACCCGGGAAGGCAACACGGTGGTGTACGCGCTGGCCGGCGGCGACGTGGCGGAGCTGATGCGGGCCGCCCGGCGGATCCTCACCGAGCTGGTGGTCGGGCAGCACCAACTGCTGATCGAGCTGCAGGAAGCCGACCGGAGCGCTTGAGCCGTGTTGCTGCGACCGCGCTCGCCCGCAGTCAAAACGGCTCGCCGCGGCCCTTGCGCCGGGCGATCACCACGATGTCGACGGCGGCCCGGGTGGGCAGGTCCTGATGGCGGTGTCCGGCCATTGCGTCGCTCCCGAGGTCACGCCTGGTCGCCTGCGCTGCCACTGCGTGGTTGGGGCTACCCGGTGGTGGGGGCTACCCGTTGATCGGGCTGCCCGTAGGTCCGGGCTACCGTTGGGCAGCGCTCCCCGTTGGTCGGGGTTACCTGGCTGGGATACCCCCGGTGCGGGACGCGCATGCCGGCCCGGTAATCCGGGTAGCAGCGCACCATGCCGGCCTGCAGCCGGCTGGCGGGGCGGCGACAGGGGTCGTTGCCGAGGGAGGAAAGCGACAGTGATCGACCTGAGCGGGACGGCTGACCCGAGCGGGGTCGTGCCGGGCGTGCGGGCCGACGTGCCGGGCCTTACCGGAAGGCAGCCGGCGAGGACGTCGAGGGCGCGGTGGCTGGTCCGGCGGCGCGGGAGCGGGTCGTGAAGCTCGCGTACCGGCCGTTCGGCCTGCTGGTCAGCGTGCTGAGTGGGCTCGCCGCCGGCGCGATCTTCCGCCGGCTGTGGCGCGTCGTCGGGAACGAGGAGACGGCGCCGAGCGCCACCGATCCGGACCGTAGCTGGGGCGAGATCGCGGTGGCCGCCGCGCTGGAAGGCGCGGTGTTCGGCGTGGTCCGGGCGGTGATCGACCGGGCCGGGGCCACCGGCTACGCCCGCGCCACCGGAACCTGGCCCGACTGACGGCGTCGGGCCGAGCGAACCAGACGGGCCGATCCGGGGCCGAGCGGACCGCGTGAACCCTGCGCCGGGCCGACGGGACCGGCCGCGCCGAGCGAGCCGTACGGGGCCGATCCGGGGCCGAGCGGACCTGCGCTGGCCGACGCCGGGGGTCGGCCGACCATACCGAGTGACCCGGACCGGGGCCTGCCGCCCGGCAGCGGGGCCGCCGCCGGTGCGGCACACTCGGCGGGTGCTGCGCGTTCTGAGCGTCTCCGCGGTCGCGGCTCTGCTGGTGGCCGGTTGCGGCCGCGAACCAGCCGAGCCGGCCACGTCGGCGCCGAGCACGATCGCGGTCACCAGCAGCGCGTTCGCCGCCGGCGCGCCGATCCCGGTCGAGTTCTCCTGCCGCGGCGCGAACACCTCACCGCCGCTGGGCTGGACCGGCGTCCCCGGCCGGGCGGCGACGCTGGCGCTCGTGGTGGACGACCCGGACGCGCCGCACGGCACCTACCGGCACTGGGTGGTGGTGGACATCCCGCCGGGCGTGACCGGCGCGCCTGCCGGCCAGCCCCCGTCCGGCGGCCGGCAGCTCCCCAACAGCGCTGGCCACGCCCGTTACGACGGCCCCTGCCCGCCCAGCGGCACCCACCACTACCGGTTCACGGTCTACGCCCTGAGCCGGGCCCTGGGCCTACCCGCCGACGCCTCCCTGGACGACGCCCTGCGCGCGATCGACGCCGCCACGCTGGCCCGCGGCCGGCTGGAAGGCACGTTCAGCCACGCCTGACCCGCCCCCGGCCCGGCGGGACGCAACGACCACCTCCGAGCCGTCCAGGACCGCGGACGCAGACCTACCCCACGCTAACCGACGAGGCGCTCGGCCAGCCGGTCGAGGAAGACCCGCTGGCCGGCCACCAGCTTGTCCCGGGCCAGCTCCAGGCCGAACCAGCCGGCCCGGTCGATCTCGGGGAACTCCTGGATCCGGCCCGACCCCCGGGGCCACTCCATCGTGAAGGTGCCGGGCACCACGTCCGCCGGGTCGAGGTCACCCTCGACCGCCCACACCGTGACCACCTTGCCGCTGGGCTGCCGGGCGGCGCCGAGGTCGACCAGGGTGCCGTCCGGCGGGGGCAGGCCCAGCTCCTCGGTGAACTCCCGGCGGGCCGCGGCCAGCGGCTCCTCATCGGGCTCGTACTCGCCTTTGGGGATCGACCAGGCGGCGGCGTCCTTCCGGCTCCAGAACGGGCCGCCCATGTGGCCGAGCAGCACCTCCGGCTGCCCGTTCGACCGGCGGAAGACCAGGATCCCGGCGCTGCTCTTCCCGGCGCTGCCCTTCCCGGCACTGCTCTCGGCTGCCATGGGACGAGTGTGCCCGCCGCCGCCGGGTCCCGGCCCGCCGCCCCGACGGGCCACCCCGGCCGGCCACCCTGACCGGCCACCGTCGGCCGGCCCGGACCGGTGGGTATGCCGCCGCGACCGCGCTGCAGAAAAATTCACGGGCTCCTGTAACGCTGCTGAGCACGGCGGCCTCTATATCGCTGTCAGCTCGTTCACCAGTCAGGGAGGGCCGCAGATGGTCACTCATCAGCCCCGGCCCGGCCCTGGCCGACCAAGCCGGCACCAGCGGCCAGCCCGCAGGTAACCGCCCCAGCCCCGGGGCGCTGACCAGTTCCGCAATCGGCTCATTCGTGGCGGGGTGCCGCCATGCCCGGAACCGGCCGGCAAAACCGCAAGAGTAAGCGTAGGAAAGGACCCGGCAATGGTTATCGTGATGACCCCGGACGCTACGGCTGCAGACATCCAGGCGGTTGTCGGTGTGGTTGAGACGGCCGGTGGCGAGGCGTTCGTCTCGCGTGGCGTCACCCGGGTGGTCATCGGCCTGGTCGGTGACGACGACCTGTTCGCGACGCTGAACCTGGCGGGGATGCGGGGAGTCGCCCGGGTGACCCGGATCTCGGCGAAATACAAGCTGGTATCCCGTGAGCACCACGCGCAGCGGTCCGTGGTGCGGGTCGGTGACGTGCCGATCGGGCCGGACACCGTGACCCTGCTGGCCGGACCGTGCGCGGTGGAGACCCCGGAGCAGACGCTGGCGGCGGCGCGGATGGCGCAGGCGGCCGGTGCCACGGTGCTGCGCGGTGGCGCGTACAAGCCGCGGACCAGCCCGTACGCGTTCCAGGGGCTGGGCGAGGCCGGCCTGCGGATCCTGGCGGACGTTCGGGACGAGACCGGCCTGCCGATCGTGACCGAGGTGGTCGGCGCCGGCGACGTGGACACCGTGGCCGCCTACGCCGACATGCTGCAGATCGGCACCCGGAACATGCAGAACTTCCCGCTGCTGCAGGCGGTGGGTGACGCCGGCCGGCCGGTGCTGCTCAAGCGCGGCATGAACGCCACCATCGAGGAGTGGCTGATGGCCGCGGAGTACATCGCCCAGCGCGGCAACCTGGACATCGTGCTGTGCGAGCGGGGCATCCGGACCTTCGAGACCGCGACCCGCAACACCCTGGACGTCTCCGCGGTGCCGGTCGTGCAGTCGCTGTCCCACCTGCCGATCATCGTTGACCCGTCGCACTCCGGCGGCCGCCGCGACCTGGTGCTGCCGCTGTCCCGGGCCGGGATCGTGGCCGGTGCCGACGGCATCATCGTGGATGTCCACCCGCACCCGGAGACCGCGCTCTGCGACGGGCCGCAGGCCCTGGTCGCCGAGGACCTGACCGAGCTGTCCCGCAGCGTGGAGAACCTGACCTGGATCATGGGCCGGGCCCTCGCCGCTCCGCAGCACGAGTTCCTGGCGGCCTGAGCAGCGCTGCCGCTCTCCGGTCCGGAACAAGCGCCCGGACAGCAACCGTGGAGGTGCGCGGCGTCCGGTGCGGCCCGAACAATGGGCCCAGGAACGGTTTCCCGGCGCAACCGGATGCGAGCAGTGGAAGAAGGTAGCACGGTGACCATTGAAATTACCGAGGAGACCGCCCGGCGTAGCGTCGTGGGCATTTACAACTCCGCGGTCGCGGCCTGGGCCATCGGCGCCGCCTGGGAGGTGGGGGCGCTGGACGAGCTGCGCGAGCGGCAGGCTCTGGACGCCGAGGAGTTCGCCGCCCGGCGGGGGCTGGACCTGGTCGCAACGGTGGGCATGTTCCGCGCGCTGGCCGCGGTCGACGTGGTGGAACGCGAACACACCGCGGTGCGGGTCTCCACGAACTTCGACGAGGTCTACCGGAACAAGTCCTTCTTCCACTGGCTCAGCCGAGGGAACGCCGACGTGTTCCGGCAGATGCCGTCGGTGCTGGCCGGCGACAATGCGGTCGGCGAGATTTTCAAGCGGGACGCGGCGGCCATCGCCTTCGCCTGCCGGGAAATGAACGAGCTGTGCTACGACCCGACATTCTGGGCCGCCATGGACCGGTTGGACTTCCCGTTCCGCACGGTCGCCGACCTGGGCTG
>JBKOWA010000376.1:0-2006 GCA_046724155.1 Actinomycetota bacterium | reverse complement strand
GTGCCGGTCGCCGCCGGCGCGCACCCCGGTGGTGGTGAACGTCATCGTCGGGTAGCGCTCGACGTCGAGGATCTCCGCGGACCGCACGTGGTTGTCCCGGGTCTCGTTGCGGGTGTCCACGGACCCGGTCTGGATGGTCGCGGTCGCGCCGGACAGCCCGAGGTCCTCGGCCACGGTGAGCTCGCCGGCGAAGTCGGTGAAGCTGCCGCGCACCTTGGACATCAGGTGCCGGATGGCGAAGGTGACCTCGGAGTGCGCCGGGTCGATGGTGTAGGTGCCGGCGGCCAGCTCCGGGAGCTGGGCGATGCTGGCGGTTGTCACGAGTCCTCCCCAGGTAGCGGTTGAATCTTCAACCAGAACGGTATGCTGGTACAAGGTGGTTGAAGAGGCAACTATTCCCGGACCGCTAGTGTTAGACGCCATGGGCGAGACGCGGTGGCTGGACGCCAGTCAGCAGCGGGACTGGCGCGCCTTCGTCAACGGCATCGCGCGGCTCACCGACCGGCTCGACCGGGTCCTCCGCGACCGGCACGGGCTGTCGATGCCGGAGTACGAGATCCTCGTGCGGCTGTCCGAGGCCGAGCAGCGGCGGCAGCGGATGGCGGACCTGGCCCAGTCGGTCAGCCACTCCCGGAGCCGGCTGTCGCACACCATCGGGCGGCTGGAAACCGACGGGCTGGTCCGCCGGGAGAGCTGCGAGGGCGACGGCCGGGGCGTGTTCGCGGTGCTCACCGAGGAGGGCTTCGCCAAGCTGGCGGCCGCGGCGCACGACCACGTCGCCTCGGTGCGGGAGTACTTCGTGGACATCATCGACCCTGAGGACCTGGCCGCGATCGGCCGGGCGTTCCGGGCGGTGGCCGGCAAGCTGGACACCCATTAGCCGCCCACCGGTGAGCCACCCCGCCGCCGGGGCGTCCTGGCTGCCCACCCGGCTCGGTGCCGCGTCGGCATCGTAGGCTCGACTCCGTGGCCGACCCGTCGACGTACCGTCCGGCGCCCGGGACCGTGCCCGACCAGCCGGGGGTGTACCGGTTCCGGGACGAGCGGCACCGGGTGATCTACGTCGGCAAGGCGAAGAGCCTGCGCAGCCGGCTCGCCTCGTACTTCCAGGACATCGCCAACCTGCACCCGCGCACCCGGCAGATGGTGCTCACCGGCGCGTCGGTCGAGTGGACGGTCGTCTCCACCGAGGTCGAGGCGCTGCAGCTGGAGTACTCCTGGATCAAGGAGTTCGACCCGCGGTTCAACGTCAAGTACCGCGACGACAAGAGCTACCCGAGCCTGGCCGTCACGCTGTGGGAGGAGTTCCCCCGGCTGCAGGTGATGCGCGGGGCCAAGCGCAAGGGGGTGCGCTACTTCGGGCCGTACGCGCACGCCTGGGCGATCCGGGAGACGCTGGACCTGCTGCTCCGGGTCTTCCCGGCCCGCACCTGCTCGGCCGGGGTGTTCAAGCGGGCCGGCCAGATCGGCCGGCCGTGCCTGCTCGGCTACATCGGCAAGTGCTCGGCGCCGTGCGTCGGCCGGGTCACCGCCGAGGAGCACCGCCGGATCGTCGACGACTTCTGCGACTTCATGGCCGGCCGCACCGACCAGTTCGTGCGCCGGCTGGAGAAGGAGATGGCGGTCGCGTCCGCCGAGCTGGAGTTCGAGCGGGCGGCCCGGATCCGGGACGACATCGCGGCGCTGCGCCGGGCCATGGAGAAGAACGCCGTGGTCCTCGGCGACGGCACCGACGCCGACGTGGTGGGGTTCGCCCAGGACGCCCTGGAGGCCGCCGTGCAGGTGTTCCACGTGCGCGGCGGCCGGGTGCGCGGGCAGCGCGGCTGGGTGGTCGACAAGGTGGCGGACGTGTCCACCGGTGACCTGGTGGAGCTGTTCGTGACCCAGTTCTACGGCGGCGGCGACACTGGCGGCACCGGCGGCGAGCGGGACGCGGCGTTCGAGGACGTGCCGCGCGAGGTGCTGGTGCCGGAGCTGCCGGCCAGCGCCGACGCCCTGGCCCAGTG
>JBKOWA010000518.1:0-6275 GCA_046724155.1 Actinomycetota bacterium | reverse complement strand
GCTCGGCACCGTGCTGCTGGCGGTGGTGCGGGCCGCCGCCGCCAGCAGCGGGGTCGCGGTGGTGTGCACCAGCGCACACCCGGAGGCGGTGTCGCCCGAGCTGCGGCACCCCGGCGCGCTGGACCACGAGCTGTCGGTGCCGCTGCCGGACCGCAACGGGCGGCGCGCCCTGCTCGAGGTGCTGCTGCGGTCCTCCCCGCTGGCCGCGGACGTGCACCTGGACGAGGTGGCGCTGCGGACGCCCGGGTTCGTGGTCGCCGACCTGCTCGCGCTCGGCCGGGAGGCCGCGGTGCGGGCCGCCGCCCGGCAGCGGGCCGCCGAGAACCCCACCATCGGCCAGCAGGACCTGCTCGGCGCGCTGGACGTGGTCCGCCCCACGGCGATGAGCGAGTCCACGTTGGACATCCCGCGGTCCACGCTGGACGAGGTGGGCGACATGGCGGAGACCAAGCAGGCGCTCACCGAGACCGTGCTGTGGCCGCTGGCCTACCCGGACACGTTCGACCGGCTGGGCGTGCAGCCCCCGCGCGGGGTGCTGCTGTACGGGCCGCCGGGATGCGGGAAGACGTTCCTGGTCCGGGCCATCGCCGGCTCCGGGCAGCTGAACGTGCTCTCGGTCAAGGGCGCCGAGCTGCTCTCCAAGTGGGTGGGGGAGAGCGAGCGGGCGGTGCGCGAGCTGTTCCGGCGGGCCCGGGAGGCCGCCCCGACGCTGGTGTTCCTCGACGAGGTGGACGCGCTGGCCCCGGTCCGCGGGCAGGCCAGCGACGGTGGGGTGACCGACCGGGTGGTGGCCGCGCTGCTCACCGAGCTGGACGGCGTCGAGGAGCTGCGCAACGTGGTGGTCATCGGGGCCACCAACCGGCCGGACCTGGTGGATCCGGCGCTGGCCCGCCCCGGCCGGCTGGAGCGGCTGGTCTACGTCCCGCCGCCGGACGCGGAGGCCCGGGCCGCCATCCTGCGGACCGCCGCCCGGAAGGTGCCGCTGGCCGCCGACGTGGAGCTGGCCGCGTTGGCCAAGGAGCTGGACGGCTACTCCTCGGCGGACTGCGCGGCGGTGGTCCGGGAGGCGGCGCTGGGCGCCATGCGGCGCTCGCTGGACGCACCTGCGGTGACCGCCGCGGATGTGGCGGCGGCCCGGCAGGCGGTGCGCCCATCGCTGGACCCGGTACAGGTGGCGTACCTGGCCCGGTACGCCGACCAGCACCGCCCGGGCTGACCGCAGCCCCGGTTGTCCACAAGCCGGCAAGTTATCCACAGGCGACCAACTCCCGGGGTTGACAACCGGCGCAGCCCGTAGGGTTGAGCCGGGGTTGTCCCCCCGGAGAGGGCGGGGGCTGGGTGCGGGCAGGGCTGGGTGCGAGAGGGCGCGGCCGGTCAGCCGCTGGTCAGCACCTCGGCCAGCAGGGCCGGGTCGGCGTTGCCGCCGGAGACCACCGCAACCCGGCGGCCGGGTGGCAGCGCGTCGGCGTGGAACAGCTGGGCCGCGGTGGCCACCGCGCCGGACGGCTCCGCGACCAGCCGGCCACCGGTGGCCAGCAGCCGCATCGCGGCCCGGATCTCCGCCTCGGCCACGGTCACCGCCCCGTCCACGTATGCCCTGATGTGCTCCCAGGGCAGCTCCCCCAGGGAGCAGACCCGCAGCCCGTCCGCGATGGTGCGGTAGGTCAGCTCGGGCGGCCAGTACGCCCGCTCCCCGCGGCGCAGGCTCTGCGAGGTCTTGGCGGCCAGCTCCGGCTCCACCGCGACCACCCGGGCGGCCGGCCGCAGCGCCTTGACCGCGGTGGCCACCCCGGAGATCAGCCCGCCACCGCTGACCGGCACCAGCACGACGTCCACGTCCGGCCAGTCCTCGACGATCTCCATGCCGACCGTGCCCTGCCCGGCGATCACCCGGGCGTCGTCGTAGGGCGGCACCAGGGACAGGCCACGCTCGCCGGCCAGCGCGGCCGCCCGGCTGTCCCGCTCGGCCGGCGGCACCCGGACCACCTCGGCGCCCAGCGCGGCGGTCGCGGCCACCTTGCCGGGCGTGGCGCCCTCCGGGATCACGATCACAGCCGGCGCGCCGAGCTGCCGGGCCGCCCAGGCCAGCGCCTGGGCGTGGTTGCCGCTGGAGGAGGCCACCACGCCGCGGGCCCGCTCGGCGTCGCTCAGCGAGGCCACCGCGTGGTACGCCCCGCGGATCTTGAAGGCGCCGGCCACCTGCAGGTTCTCCGGCTTCAGCGCGAAGTCCGGGCCACCCCAGGGGGCCGGCAGCAGCGGGGTGCGCACCGCGACGCCGGCGATGTTCCGGGCGGCGGCGCGGATCTCATCGAGGGTGACCAGCACGGCATCGACGCTATCCGCACTCGCGCCGCGCAGCGGTCTGGCGGGTTGGCGGGCGGCAGCTGCCGCGGTCAGGCCCAGACCGGGTGCGGTTCGTCCCGCCGGGCCGGGTCGGGTCCGTCGTACTCGCGGATGATCTCGTACCGGGTGTTGCGCTCCACCGGCCGGAACCCGGCGTCCCGGATCAGGTCGAGCAGGTCCGCGCGGTGCATCGTGTTCGGCGTGCCGTACCCGTCCGCGTCGTGGGTGATCTTGTACTGCACCACCGACCCGTCCAGGTCGTCGGCGCCGAACGACAGGGCGAGCTGCGCGGTGGACAGCCCGTGCATCACCCAGAAGCACTTCAGGTGCTCGACGTTGTCCAGCAGCAGCCGGGACACCGCGAACGTCTTCAGCGCCTCGGCCGGCGTCGCCATCCGGGTCCGGGCCTGCAGCCGGTTGCGGACCACCCCGTCGGCGGAGTCGACGAAGTCGTGCTGGTACCGCAGCGGGATGAACACCGCGAAGCCACCGGTCTCGTCCTGCAGCTCGCGCAGCCGCAACACGTGGTCCACCCGGTGCCGGGGCTCCTCGATGTGGCCGTACAGCATGGTGCTCGGCGTCCGCAGGCCCTTGCCGTGCGCGATCCGGTGGATCCGGGACCAGTCCTCCCAGTGCGTGTCGTGGTCCACGATCTGCGACCGGATCTCCCAGTCGAAGATCTCCGCGCCACCGCCGGTGAGCGACTCCAGCCCGGCGTCCATCAGCTCGTCCAGCACGTCCTCGGCCGGCAGCCCGGAGATCTTCTCGAACCAGTGGATCTCGGTGGCGGTGAAGCACTTCAGCGAGACCCCCGGCAGCGCCTCCTTCAGCGCACGGAGCACCCGCGGGTAGTACCGCCAGGGCAGGGTGGGGTGCAGGCCGTTGACGATGTGCAGCTCGGTGATGCCCTCGGGCTCCATCTCCCTGGCCAGCCGGACCGCCTCCTCGACCCGCATGGTGTACGCGGCCTTCTCGCCCGGCTTGCGCTGGAACGAGCAGTACGCGCACGAGGCGGCGCAGACGTTGGTCAGGTTCAGGTGCCGGTTGACGTTGAAGAAGACCCGGTCGCCGTTCTTCCGGCTGCGCGCCGTATGCGCCAGGCTGCCCAGCCAGGCCAGGTCGTCACACTCGTACAGGGCCACGCCGTCGTGGTAGTCGAGCCGCTCGCCGGCCTCGACCTTGGCTTCGATCTCCCGCTTGCGGCCTGCGTCCACCATGCCGTCGAGCTTAGAACGGCGCTCGGTGGTCGGCCGAGCCGTCGGCGGCCGGGCAGCGTCGGGCCGGGCCAGCTGGCGGCTTGCCCCAAGAGGCATCAGGTCTGCCCCGCTGCCGACTGCACGTGGCTCGGCGACTCCGTAACGTGAAGGGCATGACGCTGTCCGCGGCACCGGGCCGCCATCGGGCACACTGGGACTACCGGTCCCGGACCCGTGAGGAGCGCATGAGCGACCCGCCGTACGCCACTGGCGTACTCCTCAAGCAGGCCTCCGATGGCGACCAGCGGGCCTGGGATGAACTGGTCAACCGGTTCACCCGGCTGCTGTGGTCGGTGGCACGCGCACACCGGCTGGGCACTCCCGATGCCGCCGACGCGGTGCAGACTACCTGGCTGCGGCTGCTGGAGCACCTGGACCGGATCGAGGACCCCGAGCGGCTGGTCAGCTGGCTGGTCACGACCATGCGCCGGGAGTGCCTGCGCACCCTGCGCCGCACCGGCCGGGAGCGGCTGCACGCTCCCGGTGAGACGTTCGAGCCACCTGACCCGGCCGAGTCGGCCGACGTGGGGCTGATCCTGGCCGAACGCGACGCCATGCTGTGGACCGCGTTCGACCAGATGCCCGACCGCTGCCGCAAGCTGCTGCGGGTGCTGATGACCAGCCCGCCGCCCCCGTACGAAGCGGTCGCCGCCCTGCTCGAGATGCCGATCGGCAGCATCGGGCCGACCCGGAAACGCTGCCTGAACAACCTGCGCTCGCAGCTGGAGCAGATGGACGGAATGCCCGACGGCGGACCGGCCGCGGAGGAACGATGAACGCCATCCACGACGACGAGGCACTCATGAACCGGCTGCGCGCCCTGTGCGACGAGGTCGAGCCGATGCCGGACACCGTCGTCCAGGCCGCCCGCGCCGCGTTCGGCCTCCGCCGGCTGGACGCCGAGCTGGCCGAGCTGATGCTCGACTCGGCCGACGAGCCCGCCGGCGCGGTGCCGGTGCGGGCCGCCGGGCTGGCCGACATCCGGATGCTCTCCTTCTGCGCAGGTCCGCTGTCGGTGGAGCTGCAGGTCACCGACCGGGACGGCGCCCGGCACCTGGTCGCCCAGGTGATCGGCGTCGAGCTGGTCGCGGCGGCGCTGGAGACCGACACCGGCCGCCGTGAGCTGGACACCGACGACGGGGTGCTGATCGCCGATCAGGTGCCACCCGGTCGGGTCCGGTTCCACCTGCAGACCTCGCACGGTCCGAACTACCTGACCAGCTGGATCCACATCTGACCCGGGCCCGGCACCCCGCCGCTCGATGAGGCTCCTGCGGGACCATGAAGCTCCCGCAGGACCGCTCCGCCGACCCGGCGGCTGGCTGGCGGCTTGCCGGGGGCCCGGCGGCATCCCAGCCGGATGATCCCGGCCCGAGACAGGATCCCGGTCCGAGACAGCCGGACGATCCCGGGTCGCAGACGCCTGCCAGTGGCCCGGTAGACGTCAAGGGGCCCGGCCGGATGATCCGGCCGGGCCCTGGTACCGCCGGCGAGCGTCAGCCCGCCGGAGCCGCCACGCTGGACGCCTCCTGGTCGTCCTCCACCGCCGACAGGTCATCGGTGACCAGGTCAGTGGCGACTACGTCGGTGGCGTCCTGCGGCGAGGCCGACGTCCCGGTGCCACCCGGGTCGTCGTTCGGCTGCGTCTTCGGTGCCATATGTAGTGCCTCCCCTTCTTGACGCCGGTGCCGCGGCCGGCGTGCGGTCACCACCGATCGGCGGTTACCGACACGCCGGGTCCCCCCACGGTGTACCGGCGGCTGTTGCCCTCCCCCCGGCCCCCCGGCCCGGTACCGGGTGCCCACTCCGGGGCGAGTCTTGTGGATCTATTTTTGGATCTATTTCGGTGGTGCCTAGATCAACCCCTGCCGGACCGCGAACGCGACGGCGTGGGCCCGGTTTCGCAGCTGGAACCGCGAGACCAGGTCGTGGATCGAGTTCTTGATCGTCCGCTCCGAGTAGGACAGCCGCCTGGCGATCTCGCGCGTGCTGTACCCTTCGGCAATCAGGCGTAGCACGGTGAGCTCGCGCTGGGTGAGCCCTCCGAACCGGAGTCCCTGCGGAGCAGGTGGCCGGGTCTGGGTGCCACCGACCTGCTGCAGCAGCCTACCGAGCAGGTCGGGCGGCAGGTGGCCATCTCCGGTAGATGCGGCGCGAATTGCGGTAACCAGGCGATCGGGTGTCGCTTCCGAACGGCGCACGATGGCTGCTACCCCGGCCTCAACGGCCACCAGGACGGCGCCGCCGTCGACCAGCGTCGCCACCAGGACCACCCGGGAACCTTCACTGCTGATCGTCCGGATGCTGCGGGCCGTATCCTCGTCAACGAGGTCGGCTATGAGGACGACCACGTCGGGAGCCGTTGCCGCATCTGACGGAAGGACCTCGAGATCGTGGTGGTACCGAAGCTGGCTTGCGACACCTGCCTCGGACACGGGGTCTCCACCCCGCACAACGACCCCTACCGTGCACTGGGTGACCGACGTAGACATGCTCTGCTCCCCCTGGTTCCGCGCAAGACTGTTGAGCAGAGCAGGGGTTGCCCTTGCCTGATACATCTTCGGGCAGTCTTGGCGGAGATCAGACAATGACACCCGCCGATGCGGTAGCGCTCGCGAACGAGGCCAACCGGCTGGTCGGGGTGGCGCCGCGGCGGGCCGTGCGGGCGGCCCGGGA
>JBKOWA010000488.1:0-3315 GCA_046724155.1 Actinomycetota bacterium | reverse complement strand
GCGCCGTTGTCGGTGCGTTGGCGGCTGCGTTGGGTGGGTGGTTGGCGGCCTCGCCGGCACCGTCGATGAGCGCGGGGGACCCAACAGCCGCTCACCGGACGCCCGGTCAGATCCCGGGTCCGGGCCGCTCCAGGGCCGGTCACCCACGACCTCGTCCTGATCTCCGGTCGCCCTGGGTCGACCGCCCGCGCCATCCGGGCGGCAGCTCACGGGCGGGTTTCCGGTCGGTGAGCACGACGTTCCAACGCCGCAACGTCGGGGTGTCCAGGGCGGTAACGGGGCCTGTCTAGCGTCCGGTGCCGGGGAGGTGGTGCCGGATGGCACGCTGGATCGAGGAGTGGAACCCGGAGGACGCCGGGTTCTGGGCCCGTACCGGGCGCCGGGTGGCGCTGCGCAACCTGGTGTTCTCCATCTTCGCCGAGCACCTGGGGTTCTCGGTGTGGCTGCTGTGGAGCACGGTGGCGGTCAGCCTGAACAAGGCCGGCTTCCACTTCTCCCTCGCGCAGCTGTTCTGGCTGGTGGCGATGCCGAACCTGGTCGGCTCGCTGCTGCGGCTGCCGTACACCTTTGCGGTGCCGCGGTTCGGCGGCCGGAACTGGACGGTGTTCTCCGCCCTGGTGCTGCTGGTGCCGGTGCTGCTGCTGGTGGTGGCGGTGACCCACCCGGGCACGCCGTACGGGGTGTTCCTGCTGATCGCCGCGCTGGCCGGGTTGGGCGGCGGCAACTTCGCTTCCAGCATGGCCAACATCTCGTTCTTCTACCCGGAGGCGCGCAAGGGCCTGGCGCTCGGGGTGAACGCCGCGGGCGGCAACCTCGGGGTGGCCGTGGTGCAGCGGCTGGTGCCCTGGGTGGTCACCCTCGGGGTGGTCGGCGCGGCCCAGAACCCGCGGCTGTACCTGCAGAACGCCGGCCTGGTGTACGTGCTGCCGATCCTGCTGGCCGGACTCCTGGCCTGGCGCTACATGGACAACCTGCGGGTGACCACCTCCCGGTTCAGGGACCAGCTGCCGGTGTTCCGCAAGCCGCACACCTGGGTGATGTCGTTCCTCTACATAGGCACGTTCGGGTCCTTCATCGGGTTCTCGGCCGCCTTCCCGCTGCTGATCACCAAGACCTTCCCGGGACAGGTCGCGGCCAGCTACGCGTTCCTCGGGCCGCTGGTGGGGTCGCTGTCCCGGCCGGTCGGCGGCTGGCTGTCCGACCGGGTCGGCGGCGCCAGAGTCACCGCGGTGACCTTCGCGGCGATGGCCGCCTGCGTTCCCTGCGTGATCGCCGCTGTGCACGCCAAGAACTGGCCGGCGTACCTGGCCGCGTTCCTGGCGATCTTCGTCAGCACCGGGGTCGGCAACGGCTCTACCTTCCGGATGATCCCGGCCATCTTCCGCACCGAGGCGCTCGCCGCGGCCAGCACGCCCGGCGGGCCCGGCCGGGAGGAGGCGATGGCCGCCGGCCGCCGGGACGCGGCCTCGGCGCTGGGCATCGCCGGCGCGATCGGCGCGCTGGGTGGCTTCCTGATCCCGGTGGCGCTCGGCATCTCCTCGCCGAAGGGCACCGCCGCGTTCAACCCCCGGTCACTGGACCCGGCGTTCCTCGGCTTCATGGCGTTCTACGCCGCCTGCCTGGCCGTCACCTGGTTCTGCTTCCGGGGGCGACGCGTGCTGGTGCGGGCGGTGCCCAGCCTGGCGACCGCGGGGGTCTGACTGATCCGACCGGACCGGCCACGGCCGCCCGCACGGCGCTGACGAGGCGCCGTGCGGGCGGTGTGTGCATCGCAGTACCAGGCCGGGTGCCGGGAGCGAAGCGCTGGCTCGAAGGAGCGGAGATCGAAGGAGCGGAAACGTTGGGGACCGACACGCACTGCCCGTACTGCGCGCTGCAGTGCGGCATGACGCTGGTCCGGGCCGGCGGCCGGGTCACCGTGCAGCCACGGGACTTCCCCACCAGCGGGGGCGGCCTGTGCCGCAAGGGCTGGGCGGCGGCCGACCTGCTGAACGTCCCGGACCGGCTGACCACGCCGATGGTGCGGGCCGGCAAGGGTGAGCCGCTGCGGCCGGTCTCCTGGGCGACCGCGCTGGACCGGGTGGTGGCCGAGGTCGGCCGGGTCCAGCGCCGGTACGGGCCGGATGCCGTCGCGGTGTTCGGCGGCGGCGGGCTGACCAACGAGAAGGCGTACCTGCTGGGCAAGTTCGCCCGGGTCGCGCTGCGCACCGCGAACATCGACTACAACGGCCGGTTCTGCATGTCCTCGGCGGCGGCCGCGGGGAACCGCGCGTTCGGGGTGGACCGCGGGCTGCCGTTCCCGCTGACCGACGTGGCCGGGGCGGACGCGGTGCTGCTCGCCGGCGGCAACCTGGCCGAGACCATGCCGCCGCTGATGCGGCACCTGGCCGGCATGCGGGACCGCGGCGGCGCGCTGATCGTGGTCGACCCCCGCCGTACCGCCACCGCACGGCTGGCCGACCTGCACCTGCAGATCACCCCGGGCACCGACCTGGCGCTCGCCAACGGCCTGCTGCACCTGGCCGTCCGGGCCGGCCACATCGACACCGGGTACCTGGCCGAGCGGACCACCGGCTGGACCGAGGTACGCCAGGTGGCGGCCCGGTACTGGCCGGAGCAGGTGGAGCGGATCACCGGGGTGCCGGTGCCGGAGCTGCGCCGGGCCGTGGAGCTGCTGGCCGCCGGCCGCCGGTACGTGCTCACCGGCCGTGGCGCCGAGCAGCACAGCACCGGCACCGACACGGTCTCGGCGTTCATCAACCTGGCGCTGGCGCTCGGCCTGCCCGGCCGGCCCGGCTCCGGGTACGGCTGCGTGACCGGGCAGGGCAACGGCCAGGGCGGCCGGGAGCACGGGCAGAAGGCCGACCAGCTGCCCGGGTACCGGAAGATCGACGACCCGGCCGCCCGGGCGCACGTGGCCGCGGTGTGGGGGGTGGACCCGGCCAGCCTGCCGGGCCCGGGGCGCTCGGCGTACGAGCTGCTGGCCGCGCTCGGCACCGCGGGCGGCCCGCGGGCGCTGCTGGTGTTCGGCAGCAACCCCGCGGTGTCCGCACCGCACGCTGGCACCGTCCGGGCCGGACTGTCCCGGCTGGACTTCCTGGCGGTCGCCGACTTCGTCCCCTCGGAGACCTGCGAGTACGCCGACGTGGTGCTGCCCACCACGCAGTGGGCCGAGGAGGACGGCACCATGACCAACCTGGAGGGCCGGGTGATCCGGCGCCGCCGGGCGCTGCCGCCGCCCGCGGGCGCCCGTACCGACCTGGCCATCCTGTCCGGCCTGGCGGCCCGGCTCGGCCATGCCGCCGGGTTCCCGCC
>JBKOWA010000348.1:0-5288 GCA_046724155.1 Actinomycetota bacterium | reverse complement strand
CCGCTCGACGGCCAGCCGGCCGCCGACCCACCAGCCGAGGTCGTCACCCGCATCGACCGGGCCCAGCCGCACGCCCCCGAGGACGGCGCCCGACCGGTCCCGCGCGACCAGCACCACGGTCCGCGGGTCGGCGTCGTGCTCGTCCCGGTCATGGCCCGCGAACAGGCCCTGCTCCTGCACGAACACCCGGGTGCGCAGCGCCCGGTAGGCGGCCAGCGTCCCGGCGTCGCCGGCCTCCTCGATCCGGAACGGCGGCGGCTGCCACGCCCCGCGGTGCTCCCCGAGCAGCGCGGGCACATCGAGAACGGCTGTACTCATCTGCTCGGCTCCGCGCTCGCTCCGCACCTGCACCCCACGAAACGCTTCGCAAGCTCCGCGTTTCCGCAGGGACCCCGCTCCTCGCCCGGCCACCCCAGAGGGGACCCCGACCGGGCTGCGATGCTCACTCGCTGTCGCCTCGCGGTCACCCGCCGGCCGCCTGCAGCACTCCGCAGGCACCGCAGGCCGCGCAGCCGGCCTCCTGGTCGGCGCCCGACATGCCGGCCGCCCGGAGCAGCGCGGCGACCCGTTCGGTGATGTCGCGCACCAGCGCCGGCGCGGGTGCGGGCACCCCGTCGCGGCGGGCCAGCGTGCCCACCATGGGACGGAACGTCACCACGAACGGGTACACCCCGCGAGCGATCAACCCGGCCGCGCCGGCCACCAGCTCGTCCGGGTCCTCGCCGAGGCCGATCAGCAGGTAGGTGGAGACCCGGTTCCACCCGAAGACGCGGACCGCCTCGTCCCAGGCCCGCTCGTAGGCCACCAGCGGCACGGTCGACTTGCCCGGCATCCAGCGCCGGCGCACGCCGTCGTCCAGCGACTCGACGTGGATGCCGATGGCCACCGCGCCGGCCCGGCGCAGCTCGGCCAGGGCCGACAGGTCGGCGGGCGGCTCGACCTGCACCTGGACCGGCAGCCCGGGCACCGCCTCGAGCACCGCCCGCACGCAGCGCGCCAGGTAGCGCGCCCCGCGGTCCGGCCCGGCGGTGGTGCCGGTGGTCAGCACCAGCTGCCGGACGCCGTCCAGCCGCACCGCGGCCGCGGCGACCTCGGCGAGCTGGGCCGGTGTCTTGGCCGCGATGGTCGCCCCGCCGCGCAGCGACTCCTCGATCGTGCAGAACCGGCACCGGTCCGGCTCGGCGTACCGGATGCGGGTCTGCACCACGGTGCTGGCCAGCACGTCGGCGCCGTGCAGCCGGGCGATCTGCTCGTAGCGCACCCCGTCCGCGGTGACCAGGTCGTAGAACCGGGGCCGCCGGACGACCGTGACGGACAGCCCGGTGTCGACGGTGCCGCGCCACAGCCGGTTGTCCCGCACGGTGTACGGGCTGTCCGGGTTGACCGGCAGGGCGGCGTTGGCACCGTCCACGACCAGGTGGCCGTCGTCGCTGGGCCCGGCGCCGGCCGGCCGCCGGACCGGTGCGTCCACCCGCACACCGACCACGGCGAGCTCAGCTCTGGTGCCAACGCTCACCGGACCTCCTCAGAACATGTAGGTCGAGTTGATGATCGCGCCCCGGCGGGCGTAGTGGATCAGCGCATCCTGCACGTCCAGCGGGTGCGTCGGGATCACGCCCTCGATCAGGTCCTCCTCCCGGGCGCCGTGCAGGGAGAGCCCGAACCGGCAGCAGTACACCTTGCCGCCCTCCTTCATGAACGTCGCCAGCGAGTTGTTGATGTTGTGCTCGCCGGGGAACGCCGAGGTGCCGGTGGTCGGGAAGCCGCGGGTGGCCAGGCAGTTCAGCGAGCCCGGGCCGTAGAAGTAGATCGCCGACTCGAAACCCTTCCGTAGCGCCCGGGTGGCCTGCAGGATCGCCACGAAGCTCACCGAGGACTCGTGCGCGATGCCGTGCACCAGGGTGAAGTAGATCTCGCCGTCCTCCGCCTGGTAGTCCGGGAAGACCTTGCTGCCGCCGTAGATGCTCGACCCCTCCGGCAGCGACGGGTGCGGGATCTCCTCCCGGCTGTTCTTCTCCCGGTCGGCCAGTTCGGTTACGTCGGTCATTGGCTGCCGTCCTCTCTGCGCTGGCGTTGTCCGTGCTATCCGTGCGGATCCGAGCTGTCCGGTTACCCGTGACGCCGGCTTATCCGTAAAGCCGATCGAACGTTCCGCGGAACACCAGCCCGCCGAACTCGCCGTCGCCGACCGCGGCGCGCAGCCGGGCGTACTCACCGGCCCGGTCGCCCCAGGGCTCGTCGCTGGCGAACAGCACCCGGTCGTGCCCGATACCGCGCCGGGAGACCTCCTCGGCCAGCCAGCGCGGCGCGAAGCCGACGGCCCATGACAGGTCCGCGTAGACCCGCTTGCCGGCCGCCACCCAGGCGAAGAGCTGGTGGCCGACCAGCTTGATGTGACCGCTCACCCCGCCGCCGAGGTGCACCAGGTGGATGGCGACCTCGTCGGCGTACCAGTCCACCAGGTGGCCGACCTCGTCGATGTCCGAGGCGCCGCCCGGCGAGGTGTGCACGTGCACCACCAGGCCGTGCCGCCGGGCGACGGCGAAGATGCGGTCGAGCACCGGCCGGCAGGCCGGGTCGGTGGCCCGGCCGCCCAGCAGGAAGCTGAGCTTCAGCGCGCGCACCCCGGGCTCGCCGGCCAGCTTCAGCGCCTGCTCGGTGCGGGCCGCGTCCTCCGGCCGGGGGGACACCCACAGGCCGCAGCGGATCCGGTCGTCGGTGCCGGCTGCCTCGAGGCACAGCTCGTTGAAGGAGAACGCGACCTCGGGATCCGGCACGCCGTAGTTCGGCAGCACCAGGGCCCGCTCGGTGCGCTCCGCATCCAGATCGGCGATCAGCTGCCGGATCGTGCCCCGGGCGCCGATGTCCGGCCGCACCGGGGGGCCGCCGTAGAACGGGAAGGCGGGCAGCACCCCCAGGTGACGGTGCGCGTCGAAGACCGGCTCAGCCATGGCCGCCCGCGGTCAGCGCCGGCGGCGTGAGCCGGACGGGGTCCCGGCCTCTGAGCCACTCCAGGTCCGGGAAGGTCTCGGTCGGTGTGCCGGCGATCCACAGCACGTCGTCGCCGGCCCGCCGCCGGGCGGCCACGCTGATCTGCTCGGCGAGGTGCTCGGCGTCCCGGCCGACCCCGCAGAAGCGGCCGGAGCCCCAGGTGTGCTGCCACGGCAGGCCGAGGAAGTACAGCCCCGGACAGGAGGTCACGCCGCGCTGGTGCGTCGGGTAGCCGCACCCGTCGAAGACCGGCACCCTGACCCAGCGGTAGTCGGCGCGGAAGCCGGTGGCCCACACCACGGTCTCGATGCCGGCGGCGGCCAGGTTGAGCCGGTCGGGCTCCCGGTCGGGCTGCCAGACCGGGGTGTACCGCCGCTCGGCGGGCGCCGGCAGGCCGCGCCCGGCGATGAACTGGTCGATGGCGTCCTTGATGCCCTCCGACACCGCGTCGGCCTGGTCCAGGTTGCGGCCCAGGTCGGGGGCGAAGAACGCGGTGTGACCGGAGACCCGGGTGAGCCTGCCGGTCAGCCGCATCCCGTCCCGGGCCAGCGCACGCAGGTCGATGTCGCGGCCCCCGTCCCGGCCGGTCACGTAGTGGTTGGCCCGGAACCGGATCGCCTCGGCATCCGCGAAGTCCTCGATCGCCCGGTCGTAGTAGCCCATCGCGGACAGCCAGGCCACCACGTCGCGGCCCCGGTAGCGGCGGGCGACCCGGGGCGCACCACCGACCGCCAGGTACACCTGGCGCCCGGCCAGGTGCAGGTCCTCGGCGATCTGGCAGCCGGACTGACCGGTGCCCACCACCAGCACCGCGCCGGCCGACACCTGCTCCGGCGCCCGGTACTGCGCGGAGTGCACCTGCACGATGCCGTCCGGCAGCCGCTCGGCCAGCGGCGGGACCGCGGCGGTGTGGTAGGGGCCGGTGGCCACCACAACCTGGTCCGCGGTGAGGTCGCCGCGGTCGGTGCGGATCTCGAACGTGCCGGCCGAGACGCGCCGCAGGCCGGTCACGGCGGTCCCCTCGACGATCGGCGGCCGGAACGACGCGGCGTACTCCTCGAGGTAGCGCACCACCTCGGCGCCGGACATGAACCCGTCGGGGTCAGGCCCCCGGTAGCCGAACCCCGGCAGCCGGCACTGCCAGTTCGGGGTGACCAGGCAGAACGAGTCCCAGCGCCGCTCCCGCCACTCGTACCCCACCCGCTGCCGCTCCAGCACCAGGTGGTCGATGCCGCGCTGGCACAGCAGGTAGCTCATCGCCAGGCCGGCCTGACCGCCGCCGACGACGACGACCGCCCGATGCCCACTCACGCTGCGTAACCGCCCACCGCCGACGGTGATCATTCACGCGCCCCCTCATCACCCATTCGAACAGCAGAACGAGACTCGGTTTCCATTGAGTTTCATTCGGACAAACTTGAGGTAAGCGCTGTGCGCAAATCGCCTACCAGGCACGACCTGGCCGCCTTCCCGACCCTGACAGGAAGGTTAGCGCGGAGCACTGCACCCGAACGGCCGGTCACCGACTAGACCATCCGCCGTAAATCGAGACTGCCATTCGGATACACCAGGCCGGCCACGTCAGGTAAGCGTGACCGTTCTTGCCGCCAATTTGCAAACGACCTGCGAGTGAAATGCCCCCAAGAGGCTGCGGGGTAACCGGACCGACATCCCTAGGGTGTTGTGATGTCGGTCACACTCGGTGTCGTCGCAACAGAAGATCATCCCAACCAAGATCGAGTGGTCAGTGCGGCGGCCAGGCATGGCTGGTGGACCTCGGGGTTCCCACCCGCTCCGACTGTCCACCCGCCGCCGCCATCGGCTCGACCTTGCACCGCTCGCTCTCGTCGTCAGTTCGCTCTCGTCGTCAGTCGTCATCGACCTCCAGATAACCGACGGCTGACGCCGTTGCGCGGTTGATGAGGAGCCCACCGCCAGGTTGATCCCATCGTTTGACGGGATGATTCAGGCAATCCATCATCAACCCGTGCTGTACGCGACGCCACCGCTGGATGACGAGGACCGGCGCGTCCTCGGGGAGATCGAGGACTTCCGCCGCCAGTTGCGGTACCAGCTTGCCGAGCCCCGCCGCTGGCAGGGGCAGCTGCGCCGCACGCTGACCGCCCGGGCGATCCAGGGGTCGAACTCGATCGAGGGCTACCAGGTGTCGCTGGACGACGCCGAGGACGTGGTCGAGCACGAACCGCCGCTGGAGGGACCGGACAGCGTGCCACCGGAGATCATCGGTTACCGCGACGCGCTGACCTACCTCCAGCAGCTCGCCGACCACCCACACT
>JBKOWA010000461.1:0-3327 GCA_046724155.1 Actinomycetota bacterium | reverse complement strand
AGCAGCAGATCGCGTTCCTACACGGGGTCCAGACCCGGATGTTGGCCCGGTTCGCCCGGTTGCGTCCGGACCGGTGGGGGAACCCGGTCAGCAAGTACGCCGCGGAGGAGATCGGGGTGGCTGCCCGGTGGACGACCCGGTATGCGAGTTCGCGGCTGGAGTTGGCGTACGCCTTGACCCAGCGGCTGCCCGGTACGTTGCAGGCGCTGGAACGCGGGGATCTTGACCTGCGGCGGGCGCAGAAGCTCGCTGAGATCACCGCGCCGGTGCCGGTTGGGGTGGCTCGGGCGGTGGAGGAGGCAGTGCTGCCCGGTGCGGCGAGGCAGAACATCAGCGAGCTGGGTCGTACCGCGCGTAAGCTGGTCGCGCTGTTGGACCCCGCGGGTGCCGCCGAGCGGCATCAGGAGCGGAAGAAGGAACGCCGGGTCGAACTGCAGCCAGAAGACGACGGCATGGCCGAACTGTCCGCGACGCTGACCGCCCCCGAAGCCGAGCAGATCTACCACACCATCGACACCTACGCCCAGGCCAGCAAGACCGACGACGACACCCGGACCGCGGACCAGCGGCGCGCGGATGCACTGTGTGACCTGCTGCTGGACCCGCGCCTGCACCACACCACCGGGAGTAAGAGCGGGGTGCAGGTGCAGGTCACGGTACCGGCCAGCACCCTGATGGGGTTGGATGACCAACCCGGGGACCTGGCCGGTTACGGACCGATCCCCGCCGAGCTGGCCCGGGAGCTGGCCGCGGAAGGGACCTGGCACCGCCTGGTGACCGACCCCCTGTCCGGAACACTCCTCGACTACGGCCGCACCACCTACCGGCCACCCGCCGGTCTGGCCGACTTCGTCCGCGCCCGCGACCAGCGATGCGTGTTCCCCGGCTGCTCCCGCGCGGCCAAGTACTGCGACCTCGACCACAGCATCTGCTAACCCGAAGGCACCACCTCGGCCTGTAACCTCGCCTGCGTGTGCCGGCGCCACCACAAACTCAAGCACGAAACCGACTGGACCCTCACCCGCGACGGCGACCGGTTCATCTGGACCGCACCCACCGGACTACAGTATGTCCGCAACCCCGAACCCATCACAACACCCCGGCAACCCCAACCCGCCGCACCCCAACACGACGAACCACCATTCTGACAACGGGGCGCCGGAGCGGCAGCTCACAGCATGAGACACCGGGGTGGAGGTGCCGTGATCCCGCACGCACTCAGTCGTGTGCCGGCAACCACGGGATAAGGTTGCGTATGCAGGTTCCAGCTCACCGTTGATCCGGCATGTCGCAATGCCCGACCTCTCCCAGGTCGCCATGCTCTCCATACCGAAACCCGCCCGCACGAGCAACGGGTAACGGCCTAACCCGCTGGTCGGGTACCGGCTACGGGCCGCACCGCGCTGAGCCACTCCACCATGCCGGCCCTGGCTCGCCCAGCGTCCGCGACGGTGAACCCGGCCTGCTGGACCAGCGGCAGCGGGCGGCGGGTCAGGTGGTCGGCGCCGATCCGGAGCGTCACGGGCTCGAGCAACCGCTGGACCGCACGCACCACGACGTTGCTGGCCACCACGTGGTCGAGCAGCAGCAGTCGGCCGCCGGGACGCAGCACCCGGTGCATCTCGGCAATCGCAGCCCGGTCGTCGGGCACGCTGCACAGCCCGAGCGTGCACACGACGGTGTCGAACGTGCGGTCGGCGAACGGCAGTGCCTGCGCATCGCCCTCCACCAAGGCAACCGGCCGGCCGAGCCCGACGATCCGTTCTCGGGCGACAGCAAGCATCGCGCGGCTGAGATCGAGCCCGGTGACGGCGGCCCCCGGCGGGTAACGCGGCAGGTTCACGCCAGTTCCGACAGCGACCTCCAGGACCCGCCCGGCGGCCTGGGAGCAGAGCCATTCCCGCGGCTCGCCGAACGCCACCCGGTCCCAAAACCGCATCTCGCGGTCGTAGCGCGGGGCGTAGCGCTGCCAGATCCGGCGCAGCCGGGCCCGATCGGCGCTGCTGGTGCCCGTTCCCCGGCCGGGGCCGTGGTCGGTTGCCATCCTCCGCCTCTCCCATGACGCCTGCGGGGCCGGCGCACCCCTACAGCGCCAGCAGACTCCGGGTGGTGTCATGGCGGACCTGGAAGACTCCTGGGCGCAACTGCCGGGAGGCGTCCTCGATCGGCCGGACGCAAGGCGCGGGCCAGCGCGTCATCTCGTCCCAGATGACCCCGGCCAGGTTTGCGCCGCTCAATGTGGCGCCGGCCAGGCTGGCGCCCTGTAACCCGGCGTCCACCAGGTTGGCGCCGCTCAGGTCGGAATGGTCCAGTTTGGCGTCTCGCAGCTGCGCGCGGGACAGGTCCGCGCCGCACAGCTGCGCGCCGCTGAGGTCGATGCCGGGAAGCTGCGCACCCGAAAGGTCCGACCCGCTGAGCCTGACGCCCCGCAGCCTGACCCGGTCCGGGCGCCGCCGCTCCAGCTCGCGCAGCCGCACCTCGACGTCGTAGAGGTGGCCGCGGACCCTGGCTCTCAGATCCGCCACCTGCTCGGCCTCCCGAGCCGGCAGGTCAGAGCCGTCCGCCTGGTCGGTTCCGCTGTCCGCCTGGTCGGTTGCGCCATGGCCGTTCGGGGCCCAGCCGAACGCCGGGGTCTGCCGCGAGACGGCTGTCCAGAGCCGCCTGCCGAACGGTCCGTGCGTGGTGCGCCGGACGGAACTGAAGACCGGGGTCCGGCGGCGAACGGCGATCCGAAGCCGCCGGAGCAACGTCCTAGCCGCCATCTTTGCCAGCCTTCCCGGTGCCGCCGGCCTTCCCGTTAACCGAGACGCCCTCACCGGAAAGACCGGCTGCCCTGATCAAGGCTTCCGGCACCGCCAATTCGATCTGGTCGGGTTCGGTCTCATCTGGGCCGGTCTCGCCGGGAGCCGGCTGCGACGTGCCGGCACGAGCCCCGCTCAGCGCCCTTCCGAACCGTGCAGCCCTGGCGAACGGGGCGGCCCTTCCTAATCGGGCCACCCACCCGAGCCGGGCCGGCCAGCCGCCGGGCCAGCCCGTTACCGCCTGCACCGACAGCTCCAGCAGCAGCGGCGCCGCGACCCCCACCGCCACCGCGCCGGCCGGGCCGTTCACCTGATGGCCGAGCCCAGCGGCAAGCGCCACCAGCATGCTCAGCAGCAGCCGCACCAGGACCGAGGCGACCAGGGCGGGCAGGTCCGGCTCGCCCGGCACCCGCCACAGCCGGCCACCCGCCCGCCGCACCGCCGGGCCGAACTCCAAGACCTCGACGACGAGCCCGCCGCAGGCGCCCCACGCCAGGTACTGCCACCACGTCACGGCGGGATCGTA
>JBKOWA010000154.1:0-2793 GCA_046724155.1 Actinomycetota bacterium | reverse complement strand
GCCCGCAGCTGCCCGGGCCGCCGACCCGGCGGGTGTCGGCGGCCGCCCGGTGGCAGCCGATCCCCGCATGCCCACGCAGAGCAGGGCAGCGTCATTCGAACAGCGTCATTCGAACAGGGTCATTCGAACAGGCCGCGGATGTCGTCGGCGTCCAGGGTCGCGCCGAATGCGTTGCCGTCGTCCATGACGCTGGCGAACAGCTCGGCCTTGCGCGCCTTGAGCGCCATCACCTTCTCTTCGATCGTGTCCTTGGCGATGAGCCGGTACACCATGACGTTGCGCGTCTGCCCGATGCGGTGCGTCCGGTCCACGGCCTGCGCCTCCGTCGCGGGGTTCCACCATGGGTCGAGCAGGAAGCAGTAGTCCGCCTCGGTGAGGTTCAGCCCGAACCCGCCGGCCTTGAGGCTGATCAGGAACACCGGCGCCGAACCGTCCTTGAACCGCGTGACCACCGCGGCCCTGTTCCGCGTCTTGCCGTCGAGGTAGCAGTAGTCCAGACCCGCGTGGTCCAGGCTGGTCCGTACCAGGTCCAGGAAGCCGGTGAACTGGCTGAACACCAGCGCGCGGTGCCCGCCGCCCACGACATCCTGCAACTGCTCGAGCAGCGAGTCGATCTTGGCGCTGGGCAGGTCCCGGTGCTCGCCGTCGATGAGCCCGGGGTGCAGGCTCAGCTGGCGCAACAGGGTCAGCGACCGCAGGATCGTGAACCGGTTCCGGTTCATGTCGTCGACCAGGCCGAGCACCTTCTGCCGTTCCCGTTGCAGGTGCCGCTGGTAGATCGTGCGGTGCCGGGGATGCAGCTCCAGCTCGAGCAGCTGTTCCTGCTTGGCGGGCAGGTCGGCGGCAACCTGCTCCTTGGTACGGCGCTTGACCAGCGGCTTGATCCGCCGCCGGAGCTGCCCGAGCAGCTCACCGTTGCCGCCCTTCTCGATCGGCCGGGCGTAGTAGTCCCGGAACCGGGTCGGGCTCGGGAACAGCCCGGGCGCGCCGATGGACAGCAGCGCCCACAGCTCCATCAGGTTGTTCTCGATCGGCGTCCCGGTGAGCGCGAGCTTGAACGGGGCGGGCAGCCGCCGGGCGCACTGGTACGCCTTCGACTGGTGGTTCTTGACGAACTGGGCCTCGTCGAGCAGCAGGCCCGACCACTCCAGCGCCGAGTAACCGTCGAAGTCGAGCCGGAACAGCGTGTACGAGGTGACCACCACGTCCGCCCCGGCGGCCAGCTCGTCGAGGCTCTGCCCGCGCCTGCGCACCGTGTCCGACACCGGCACCACGGTCAGCTCCGGCGCGAACCGGGTGGCTTCGGCGGCCCAGTTCGCCACGACGCTCGTCGGCGCGACGATGAGGAACGGTGGGATCCCCGGATCGGCCCGCTTGGCGTGGCAGATCAGCGCCAACGACTGCAGCGTCTTGCCCAGCCCCATGTCGTCCGCGAGGATCCCGCCCAGCTGGTGCTCCCACAGGAACGCCAGCCAGCCGAACCCATCGGCCTGGTAGGGCCGCAACCGGGCCGCCAGCGACGCGGGCTGCGGCGGCGGCTGCACGGTTTGCAGCGCCCGCAGCTCAGCGATCTGCTGCTGCCACGCACGCGCCTGGCGGTCGATGACGCCGAGCTCGGCGAGCTCGTCCCACAGCCCGGCCTGGAACCGGCTGATCCGCAAGGCGCCGCCGGGCGCGTCCTGCAGCGCACGGGCCTCCTCGATCAGCCGTCGCAGCGTCTGCAGCTCCGGCTTCTCCAGCGAGAAGTAGGCGCCGTCGTCGAGCAGCAGGTGCGACTCGCCAACGTTGAGCGCCACGAACAGGGGGGCGAAGGGAACGTCCCGGCCTTCGACGCTGATGGTGATCCCGAGGTCGAACCAGTCCGTGTCACCCGGAACGTCGGTGGTGGATACGCCGACCCGCAGCGAGTCGCCGACCTCGCGGTAGTCGGCAGGCTCGCCACCAACCTCCACCTGCACCCCCGGCCGGGACTCCAGCAGGGGCAGCACCTCGGTGCTGAACCGCATGGTGTCGGTGCCGGTGAGCCGCACCCGCGGCGCCAGCAGGTCCAGGTCCGGCTGGCCCAGGTCCGGCTGGCCCAGCCCGTGCTGCGCGAGCTGGATCTCGAGGTCGGCCAGCAGCCTGCGCTCGGCGTCGGTGTCGCGGTATCCGGAGCCCTCCGTCGAGGTCAGCGGCGCACGCAGCCGGGAGTCACCGATCTGGTAGACCCACTCCCAGGCGAGGTCGAGGCTGTGGCCGGCGCCGTAGGACGCGCGCAGCACCAGCGTCGGATCCGAGATCTCGGGTGGCGTGAAGGACCCGTCGGACGAGATCACGGTGGCCAGCAGCCGCAGCCGCGGGTAGTACTCGTCCCGGAACTGGGCATGGTCGGTGGCGGGGACGGCCAGCTGCTGCTGCTCGAGGGCCAGCTGCTGCAGGCGCTGCGGCGCCGGTTTGGCGAGCTTGGCGATCCGTAACCGCCAGCCGCCGCGATCGGCGCTGTTGGCCAGGTCCGCGCGGTCGACATACACCAGGCCGTGTCCCTGCGACCCGATGAACGCCACCGGCACGGCGGCGGCGGTCGCTCCGTCGATGCGGATGACCGGGGTGATCGCCAGAGCGGCCACCCCCGCATGCCCCTCGCTGTGGGTGATGTCGAGGCACAGCTCGGCAGCGCCGTACCGGTCCAGCTCGCCCAGGTGCTTGCGGGCGTGCACCAGCCGAAGGCCGAGCGCTTCCGCCTGATCGAGCAGCGGCCAGAACCGGCTCGACTCGAATGTCGATAAATCGATCGTCTTCTGGTCGCCGTACGCG
>JBKOWA010000508.1:0-2095 GCA_046724155.1 Actinomycetota bacterium | reverse complement strand
TGCCCTCCGAGGCCGCGGCGCCCGCTCTGGTGGTGGTCGGCGCGCTGATGCTGGCCCAGGTGCGGAACCTGGACTTCGACGACTTCTCGCTGGCCTTCCCGGCGTTCCTCACCATCGTGCTGATGCCGTTCACCTTCTCGATCACCGTGGGCATCGGCGCCGGTGTGGTCAGCTACGTGGTGCTGCGCGTGGTCCGCGGCGCGGCCCGCGAGGTCCACCCGCTGCTGTGGGTGGTGGCGGTGGCGTTTCTGGTGTACTTCGCCATCGACCCGGTCAAAGCGCTGCTCGGCGTGAGCTGAAAGCCACCGGGCCGCCCGACACGGATTGTCCGACGACTCAACTACGCTCGTGGCATGACGGTACGGCGGGTAATGGGCACCGAGGTGGAGTACGGCATCGCGGTGCCGGGCCAGCCCGGGGCGAACGCGATGCTGCTCTCGTCGCAGATCGTGAACGCCTACGGTGGCAAGGCCGACGCGCGGGCCCGGCGGGCCCGGTGGGACTTCGAGGAGGAGTCCCCGCTGCGGGACGCCCGGGGCTTCGACCTCGGCTCCACGCTCGGCCCGGAGTACCTGGACGCCGAGGACGACACCGGGCTGGCCAACGTGATACTCACCAACGGTGCCCGGCTGTACGTCGACCATGCCCACCCGGAGTACTCCACGCCCGAGCTCACCAACCCGCGGGACGTGGTGATCTGGGACAAGGCGGGGGAGCGGGTGATGGACGAGGCGGCCCGCCGGGCGGCGACCGTGCCCGGCCAGCCCCGCATCCAGCTCTACAAGAACAACACCGACAACAAGGGCGCCAGCTACGGCGCCCACGAGAACTACCTGATGTCCCGGTCGACACCGTTCGCCGACATCGTCAAGTACCTGACCCCGTTCTTCGTCTCCCGGCAGGTGGTGGCCGGGCAGGGCCGGGTCGGCATCGGTCAGGACGGCCGGGAGGACGGCTTCCAGATCTCCCAGCGTGCCGACTTCTTCGAGGTCGAGGTGGGTCTGGAGACCACGCTGAAGCGGCCGATCATCAACACCCGGGACGAGCCGCACGCCGACGCCGAGAAGTACCGCCGGCTGCACGTGATCATCGGCGACGCCAACCTGTCGGAGATCTCCACCTACCTCAAGCTCGGCACCACGGCGCTGGTGCTGGCGATGATCGAGGACCGGTTCTTCTCGGTCGACCTGTCCGTCGAGGAGCCGGTCGCGGCGCTGCGCGCGGTCTCGCACGACCCCACGCTCCGGCACGTGCTCACGCTGCGTTCCGGCGGCCGCAAGCTCACCGCGGTGCAGCTGCAGATGGAGTACCTGGAGCAGGCGCAGAAGTACGTGGAGGACAAGTTCGGCACCGACGTGGACCCGGCGACCGCCGACGTTCTGGCCCGCTGGGAGTCGGTGCTGACCCGGCTCGAGCGTGACCCGATGCTCTGCGTCCGGGAGCTGGACTGGGTCGCCAAGCTGCGGCTGCTCGAGGGCTTCCGGGATCGCGAGGGGCTGTCCTGGGGCGCGCCGCGGTTGCAGCTGATCGACCTGCAGTACACCGACGTGCGCCCGGAGAAGGGGCTGTACCACCGGCTGGTGGCCCGCGGCGCCCTCGAGACGCTGGTGGACCGCGACGAGGTGAGCCGGGCGATGGAGCGCCCGCCGGCCGACACCCGGGCCTACTTCCGCGGCGAGTGCCTGCGGCGCTACCCGGACCAGGTCGCCGCCGCCTCGTGGGACTCGGTGATCTTCGACCTGGGCCGCGAGTCGCTGATCCGGGTGCCGACCCTGGAGCCCAGCCGGGGCACCAAGCAGCACGTCGGCGCCCTGCTGGACCGCTGCCCCACGGCGGGCGACCTGGTGGACCAGCTCACCCGGGGCTAAGCGGTTGGTGGCGGGTCACCGCGGCTGGCCCAGGCAGATCACCTGCCTGCCGGGCAGCCCGAACAGTGCGTCGACGGTGCCGGTGGTGTACATCGGGCAGCGACCGGTGGTTGCCACCCGGGCCAGCACCTTCCCGACCGCGCGCCGGTCGGTGCACGGCACCGCGTCGGGCGGCCCCACTGCGGCGCGGGCGATGCAGCTGCCGACCTCCGCACGCGGCCGCAGGC
>JBKOWA010000113.1:0-6619 GCA_046724155.1 Actinomycetota bacterium | reverse complement strand
GCAGCACGCTGCCGGCCAGGGTGGACAGCACCTGGGCGTCGGCACTGGCCCGGGCTGCCTCGCGGGTGCGGCGGGCGGCGAGGTCGACCACGGTGGACACCGCGGCGGCGATGACGACGTAGGCGGCGAGGGCGAGCACGTTCTCCCACGCGGCGATGGTGAACCGGTGCAGCGGCGGGGTGAAGTAGTAGTTCAGCAGCAGCGAGCCGGCCACCGCCGCCAGCAGCGCCGGCCACAGTCCGCCGACCAGGGCCACGCCGACGACGGCGACGAGGAACAGCAGGATGTCGCTGGGCAGGGACAGGCTGGTCCGCAGGTTGGCCAGCAGCAGGGTGAGCAGCGGCAGCCCGACGGCGGCCAGGCCGAAACCGGTGAGCCGCCGGCGGGTGCTCAGCGCGCCGCCGCGGCGCGGCTGCCGGCGGTTCGCGTGCTCGTGGGTGACCAGGTGCACATCGATGGGGCCGGACAGGGTGGTGGTCGTGACGCCGACACCGGGGGACAGCACCTGGGCGAACCGGCCGCGGCGGGAGACGCCGAGCACGAGCTGGGTGGCGTTGACGCCGCGGGCGAAGTCCAGCAGCGCGCGCGGGATGTCGTCGCCGACGACCTCGTGGTAGGTGCCGCCGAGGCTCTCCACCAGAGTGCGCTGCCGGGCCAGGTTGGCCGGGTTGGCGCCGGTCAGCCCGTCGCTGCCGGAGACGTGCACGGCGAGCAGGTCCGCGCCCTTGGACCGGTCGGCGATCCGGGAGGCGCGGCGGATCAGCGTCTCGCCCTCGGGGCCGCCGGTCAGCGCGACGACGACCCGCTCCCGGGTCTCCCAGGTGCCGCCGATGCCGTGCTCGCTGCGGTACCGGTCGAGCTGCTCGTCCACGTTGCCGGCCAGCCACAGCAGCGCCAGCTCGCGCAGCGCGGTCAGGTTGCCGAACCGGAAGTAGTTGGCCAGTGCGGCGTCCACCTTTTCCGGCGGGTAGATGTTGCCGTGCGCCATCCGGCGGCGCAGCGCCTCCGGGGTCTGGTCGACGAGCTCGATCTGCTCGGCCCGGCGGACCACCTCGTCGGGCACGGTCTCCCGCTGCGTGACGCCGGTGATCTGCTGCACGACGTCGTTGAGCGACTCCAGGTGCTGGATGTTGACGGTGGAGATCACGTCGATGCCGGCGTCCAGGATCTGCTCGATGTCCTGCCACCGCTTCTCGTGCGCCGAGCCGGGGATGTTGGTGTGCGCCAGCTCGTCGATCAGCGCGACCTTCGGCCGGCGGGCGATCACGGCGTCGGTGTCCAGCTCGGTGAACGTGGCGCCGCGGTAGGTCATCGTCTTGCGCGGGACCTCCTCCAGGCCGGCCAGCAGCTCGGCGGTGCGCGGCCGGCCGTGGGTCTCCACGAAGCCGACCACCACGTCGGTGCCGCGGGCGGCCCGGCGGCGAGCCTCGGCGAGCATCGCGTAGGTCTTGCCGACCCCGGGGGCCGCGCCGAGATAGATGCGCAGCCTCCCCCGAGATCTGGTCACCCCCACGCGCACCTCCTACCCGGGGCTGGTTGCTGCGGGACTACCTGCGGAACGGATGCTCCCGGTCGAGAGCCAGGTTCAGCTGCAGGACGTTGACCCACGGCTCGCCCAGGAAGCCCATTGTCCGTCCGGTGGTGTGCGCGCTGACCAGGGCCAGCACCGGCCCCACGGCGATGCCGCGGGCCTTCGCCACCCGGGCCGCCTGCAGCCGGGCGTAGGCCGGGGAGATGCCCGGGTCCAGCCCGCTGCCGCTGGCGGTCACGGCGTCGGCCGGCACCGCGGGGTGGGCCGGCGCGTCACCGCGGACCGGGACCAGCACCCCGGCGGCGTAGTCCTCGCTGAACCGTGCGCACTCCACCGGAACGCCCTGGTAGGTCGCGACGAACGGGCTGGCTGTATCTGATTTTGCGCCCGCGGCGCCGGGACCTGACTTTGCGCCCGCGGCGCCGGGACCCGACTCTGCGCCCGCGGCGCCGGGACAGGCCTCGTTCACGCTGACCGCCCGAGTGACGTGCCCGTCGCCGGTACGGGTGCCGAACACCGCCAGCACCGCGCCGACGCCGCTCGCGGTGCAGAACGGCCGGCTGCCGTCCACGCCCTCCAGCTCGCCGACCGCCTTGCTGCGGGCGCACACCTGGGTGAGCAGGCTCTGCCTGCCCTCGTCGTCCTTGTTCGACGGGTCGGGCAGGGTGTCCACGATGGACTCCGGGCCGAGGTTGCTGGCGCTGGTCGCGGTCGGGTCGTAGCCGTCCCCGGCCGCGGACGGGCGGGACTGGAAGTACTGCGGCAGCGGGTTGCCGTCGGCGTCGACGAACGCCTGCCCGAGGATCCCGCTGCCCAGCACGGTGCCGTCGGCGGCCTTGACCAGCGACCCGTTCGCCTTGCCCGAAAGGCCGGGCAGCTGGGCGACGGCAGTGACCGCCAGCGGGTAGCCGATACCGACGACCACGGTGAACACGACCAGCACGCGCAGCGCTGCCAGGTGTTGCCGGAGCCAGGTGGGTAGCCGCATCTCACGCCAATCCGGGGAGGAACTGGACGACCAGGTCGATCAGCTTGATGCCGATGAACGGCGCCACGATGCCGCCCAAGCCGTAGCGGTAGAGGTTGCGGGACAGCAGCGTGGACGCCGAGCTGGGGGTGTACCGCACGCCGCGCAGCGCCAGCGGGATCAGCGCCACGATGATGACCGCGTTGAAGATCACCGCGGACAGGATCGCCGAGGTCGGGCTGTGCAACCGCATGATGTTGAGCTTGTCCAGCCCGGGGTACACCGCGGCGAACATCGCCGGGATGATCGCGAAGTACTTGGCGATGTCGTTGGCGATGGAGAACGTGGTCAGCGCGCCCCGGGTGATCAGCAGCTGCTTGCCGATCTCCACGATCTCGATCAGCTTGGTCGGGTTGGAGTCCAGGTCGACCATGTTGCCGGCCTCCTTGGCGGCCGACGTGCCGGTGTTCATGGCCACCCCGACGTCGGCCTGGGCCAGCGCGGGGGCGTCGTTCGTCCCGTCGCCGGTCATCGCGACCAGCTTGCCGCCGGCCTGCTCCTGCTTGATCAGCGCCATCTTGTCTTCCGGCTTGGCCTCGGCCAGGAAGTCGTCCACCCCGGCCTCGTCCGCGATGGCCTTCGCGGTCTGCGGGTTGTCGCCGGTGATCATCACCGTCCGGATGCCCATCCGGCGCATCTCGTCGAAACGTTCCCGCATGCCCTGCTTGACGATGTCCTTCAGGTGCACCACGCCGAGCACCCGGGCCGGCTGGCCGTCCCGGCGTTCGGCCACCACCAGCGGGGTGCCGCCGGAGGCGGCGATGCCGTCCACGATCGGCCCGACGCCCTCGGTGGGGTGGCCGCCGTTGTCCCGCACCCACTTCATCACCGCGGTCGCCGCACCCTTGCGCACCTGCGTCCCGTCGATATTCACCCCCGACATGCGGGTTTGTGCGGTGAACGGCACCCACTGCGCGTGCACCAGCTCCCCGGCGGTGCGCTCCCGCAGCCCGTACGCGGTCTTGGCGTACACCACGATGGACCGGCCCTCCGGGGTCTCGTCGGCCAGGCTGGACAGCTGCGCGGCGTCGGCCAGCTCGTCCTCGGGGATGCCCTCGACCGGCACGAAGTCGGTGGCCTCCCGGTTGCCCAGGGTGATGGTGCCGGTCTTGTCCAGCAGCAGCGTGTTCACGTCGCCGGCCGCCTCGACCGCCCGCCCGGACATGGCCAGCACGTTGCGCTGCACCAGCCGGTCCATCCCGGCGATGCCGATCGCGGACAGCAGCGCCCCGATCGTGGTCGGGATCAGGCAGACCAGCAACGAGACCAGCACGATGCCGGTGACGCCCCCGGAGTCCAGGGCCAGGCTGTCCGGCACCCCGGGCTGGTCGGCCTTGGCGAAGACGGCCAGCGGCTGCAGGGTTGCCACCGCGAGCAGGAAGATGATCGTCAGCGCTGCGAGCAGGATGTTCAGCGCGATCTCGTTTGGCGTCTTCTGCCGGTTCGCGCCCTCGACCAGCCCGATCATCCGGTCGATGAAGCTCTCCCCCGGCTTCTGGGTGATCCGCACCACGATCCGGTCCGAGAGCACCCTGGTCCCGCCGGTGACCGCCGACCGGTCCCCGCCGGACTCCCGGATCACCGGCGCGGACTCGCCGGTGATCGCCGACTCGTCCACCGAGGCGATGCCCTCGACCACGTCCCCGTCCCCGGGGATGACCTCGCCGGCCTCGACGACCACGTGCTCGCCCTGCCGCAGCTGCGGGCCCGGCATGCTCTCCAGCAGGTCCGCGTCCAGCTCACCGCCGGGCGCCCAGCCGGCCGGCAGCCGGCGGGCCACCACGTCCTGCTTGGCGCGGCGCAGCGTCTCCGCCTGCGCCTTGCCGCGCCCCTCGGCCACCGCCTCGGCCAGGTTCGCGAACAGCACGGTCAGCCACAGCCAGGCCACGACCAGCCAGCCGAACCAGCTCGGGTCGCGCACCGCCAGCACGGTGCTCCACACCGCGCCGACCTCCACGATGAACATCACCGGGTTGCGCCACAGCGTGCCCGGGTTCAGCTTGCGCACCGCGTCCGGCAGCGACCTGACCAGCATGGCCGGGTCGAGCAGACCGGCGCCGACCCGGGCGGCACGCGCCGGCTGCGACGCCGGCTGGGGCCCGGGCTGGTGTCCCGACTGGGACTCCGACTGGGACTCCGACTGCGGTACCGGGCGGTCCGCCGGTTCCCGCACGTTCGCCGACGCCACTAGTGCAGTCCTTCCGCGAACGGCCCGAGGGCCAGGGCCGGCAGGAACGTCAGCGCGACCAGGATCACCGTCACGCCCGCCACCATGCCGACGAACTGCGGCCGGTGGGTCGGCAGCGTGCCCGCCGAGACCGGCACCGGTTTCTGCGCGGCCAGTGAGCCGGCCATGCCCAGCACGAACACCATCGGCAGGAACCGGCCGGCCAGCATGGCCAGCCCGAGCGCGGTGTTGTACCAGGTGGTGTTCACGCTGATCCCGGCGAACGCAGAGCCGTTGTTGTTGGTCGCCGAGGTGAACGCGTACAGCACCTCGGCGAGCCCGTGCGGCCCGCTGTTCAGCATGCCGGCCCGCTGCCCGGGCATGGCCATCGCCAGGCCGGTGCCGACCAGCACCACGACCGGCATGGTCAGGAAGTACAGCGAGGCGAACTTGACCTCCCGGGCACCGATCTTCTTGCCCAGGTACTCCGGGGTGCGGCCGACCATCAGCCCGGCCACGAACACGGTCAGCACGGCCAGCACGAGGATCCCGTACAGCCCGGAGCCGGTTCCGCCCGGCGCGACCTCGCCCAGCATCATGTTGAACAGCAGCACCACGCCGCCGAGGCTGGTGTAGGAGTCGTGGAAGGAGTCCACCGACCCGGTCGAGGTCAGCGTCGTCGAGCTGGCGAACAGCGCCGAGTTCGGCACCCCGAAGCGGGCCTCGGTCCCCTCCGTCGCCGCGCCGACGGCCACCGGCACCGTGCCGTGGTGGGCGAGCTGCGCCCAGTGGATCAGGGTCCAGCTGCCGATGGCGAGCACCGCCATCACCGCCACGATCGCGTAGCCCTGCCGCTTGTCGCCGACCATCCGGCCGAACGTGCGCGGCAGCGAGAAGCTGATCGCCAGCAGCAGGAAGATCTCCAGCCAGTTCGTCCACGCCGTCGGGTTCTCGAACGGGTGCGCGGAGTTGGCGTTGTAGAACCCGGCGCCGTTCGTGCCCAGGTCCTTGATCGCCTCCTGGCTGGCCACCGGCCCGCCGGTGATCGACTGGCTGCCGCCGGTCAGGGTGTGCGCGTCGGTCAGCCCGTGGAGGTTCTGGATCGCCCCGCCGATGACCAGCACGATCGCGGCCAGCACGCAGACCGGCAGCAGCAGCCGCAGGCAGCAGCGGACCAGGTCCACCCAGAAGTTGCCCAGCTCTGCGGTCCGGCGGTGGGCGAACCCGCGGACCACGGCGACCGCCACCGCGATGCCCACCGCGGCGGACACGAAGTTCTGCACCGCCAGCCCGGACATCTGGACCAGATGGCCCATCGTCGACTCGCCCGAGTACGACTGCCAGTTCGTGTTGGTGGTGAAGCTGACCGCGGTGTTCCAGGCGGTGTCCGGCCGCACGTTCGGCATGCCGAGGCTGAGCAGCAGCCAGTGCTGCACCCGCTGCAGGCCGTACAGGAACAGCACCGAGACCGCGGAGAACGCCAGCACGCTGCGGGCGTAGACCGGCCACGCCTGCTCGGTGTCCGGGTCCGCCCCGACCAGCCGGTAGACCCAGCGCTCGACCCGCCGGTGCCGGGTGGTGGTGAAGATCCGGTACATGTAGTCGCCCAGCGGCACGTGCACCACCGCCAGCGCGGCGATGAGGGACAGCGCGAACAGGACGCCCGCCGTTGTGGTGCTCATCTAGAACCGTTCCGGGTTGAGCAGCGCCACCACCAGGAAGACAGCCAACCCGGCGGCTAAGAGCAGGCCGACCACGTTGTCGACACTCATTGCCCGCCTCCGCGCTCGCTGCGCACCGGCAGCTCGGACCGCCGGCGCGTCACAGCCGGGTCACCGCCCTCAGCACCACACCGAACAGCGCGAACACCGCAATGGTGAGCGCGACGTACGCC
>JBKOWA010000534.1:0-2209 GCA_046724155.1 Actinomycetota bacterium | reverse complement strand
CAGCGGGCTGGTGGCCTGCAGGTCGAGCCCGGTCACCGTCCACGCGGAGAACCGGTCGCAGCCCACCGGGTCGGCGATCTGCACCGGCCAGCCCGCGCCGGCTGCCCCGGCACCGGCAGCCCCGGCGTCCGCCGCGGTGCTGGCGGAGTCCTCCGCCACCGCTTCCGGCTTCCCGCCGGCTCCGGGAGCCGTGTCTTCACCGGCAGCCGTGTCGTCGCCCGCGGCCTCGGCGGTGGCCAGGTCGCTGGTGTCCACCGGGCCGGGAGCGTCCTGGTCGCCGGTCGGCGGCGCCGTGGCGGGGTCGGCGAAGGCCAGGCCGAGGGCGTGCGCCGCCTCCCGGGCCATGCCGCGCATGGACAGGCAGTAGCCGCGGTCCGGGGTCACCGCGATGTCCAGCACCGCGTCCGGCAGCTGCAGCAGCGCGGCGGCGTCGGCCCCCGGCCCGGCGCCGTCCAGGTCGGCGGGGGCGAGCACGATGATCCCGGTGTGATCGTCGCCGATGCCCAGCTCGCGCGCCGAGCAGATCATCCCGTCGCTGACCCTGCCATAGGTCTGCCGGGCGGTGATCTCGAACCCGCCGGGCAGCACGGCGCCGGGCAGCGCCACCACCACGTGGTCCCCGGCGGCGAAGTTGGTGGCGCCGCAGATGACGCCGCGCGGCTCCTTCTCCCCGACGTCCACCTGACACCAGCGGATCGGCTTCTTCGTCCCGGTGACCTCCTCGAAGGAGCGCACCGTGCCGACGACCAGCGGCCCGGACAGCCCGGCGCCGACCTCCTCGACGGTCTCCACCTCCAGGCCGACGCGGATCAGCGCGGTGGCCAGCTCCCGCGCGGTGAGAGTCTCGGGCAGCGCCACGTACTCCCGCAGCCACGAAACCGGGACCCGCATCAGACCTCCATGCCGAACGCGCTGCTGAACCGGACGTCACCCTCGACCATGTCCCGCATGTCCTCGACGCCGTGCCGGACCTGCAGGGTGCGTTCGATCCCCATGCCGAACGCGAACCCGGTGTACCGCTCGGGGGCGATGCCGCAGGCCACCAGCACCCGCGGGTTGACCATGCCGCAGCCACCCCACTCGATCCAGCCCTCGGACTTGCAGGTGCGGCACGGCCGCGCCGGGTTGCCCACCGACTCGCCGCGGCAGGCGAAGCACTGGACGTCGTACTCGGCCGACGGCTCGGTGAACGGGAAGTACGACGGCCGCCAGCGGGTAGCCAGCCCAGTGCCGAGCATCGTCTCGGCCAGGTGGTCCAGGGTGCCCTTCAGGTGGGCCATCGTGATGCCCTCGTCCACCGCGAGCCCCTCGAGCTGGTGGAACACCGGGGTGTGCGTGGCGTCCAGCTCGTCGGTGCGGAACACCTTGCCCGGGCAGACAACGTAGATCGGCGGCTGCCGCTGCAGCATCACCCGGGCCTGCACCGGCGAGGTGTGCGCGCGCAGCACCACCCCGGAGTCCTCCGACTCCACGAAGAACGTGTCCAGCATCGACCGGGCCGGGTGGTCGCGCGGGATGTTCAGCCCGTCGAAGTTGAACCACTCGGCTTCGACCTCGGGCCCCTCCGCCACCTCGTAGCCCATCGCCACGAACACCTCGGCGACCCGCTCCATGGTGGTGGTGATCGGGTGCCGCGCACCGCGCGGCCGGCGGTCCCAGGGCAGGGTGACGTCCACCCGTTCCTCGGACAGCACCCGCTCGTCGCGCCGGGCGGTCAGCTCGGCCAGCCGAGCGTCGTACGAGGCCTGGATCGCGGCCCTGGCCTCGTTCACCCGCCGGCCGGCCCCGGACTTGGCGTGCGGCGGCAGCGCGCCGATCTCGCGGCGAGCCAGCATCACCGGCGACCGGTCGCCGAGGTGCGCCGGGCGGACCGCGGCGAGCGCGTCGAGGTCGGACGCCTCGGCGAAGGCCTTCTCCGCCTCGCGGGCGGCCGCCTCCAGCACCTCGGGTGCGAGCGCGGCGACCTCCTTCGGGTCGTACGGGTCGTTCGTACCGGACAACGGTCCTAACCGCTCCTGTCGATCGAGGGCGTCGTGCCAGGGACCGACGTGCCCACCGTTCCACGCCGCCCGGCCCAGTCTAGGGATGCTCGGACGGCGTGCCCCACGCGGTCACCGGCGTCACCCGGGCAGGCTGTGGGGGTACCCGGCTCGGTGCGGACACCTCCGGCAACAGCGCCTGGCCCGGCCGGAGTCGCCCGGGTTCAGAT
>JBKOWA010000303.1:0-6719 GCA_046724155.1 Actinomycetota bacterium | reverse complement strand
GTACAGCATCACCCAGTCGGGGTGCTCGGCGGCCAGCGCCTTGGCCACCCGCACCGCCTCGTTGGAGCCGCCGGCGGCGCCCGACAGCCGGATCTCGGCGCCGTACATCTGCAGCAGCTGGCGCCGTTCGGCCGAGGTGTTCTCCGGCAGCACGCACACCAGCCGGTAGCCGCGCAGCCTGGCCACCATCGCCAGCGAGATCCCGGTGTTGCCGCTGGTCGGCTCCAGGATCGTGCAGCCCGGCCGCAGCGTGCCGTCCTTCTCGGCCTGCTCGACCATGAACAGCACCGCCCGGTCCTTGATGGACCCGGTCGGGTTACGGTCCTCCAGCTTGGCCCACAACCGAACGTCCGGGGCACCGGCGCGGCCGGCCACCAGGCTTGCCGACAGCCGGGGCAGCCCCACCAGGGGCGTACCGCCGAGGGAGTCGAGCAGCGAGTCGAACCGGGCCATGGCGCCCGCTCAGCCGCCGGCCACCGCGGGCAGGATGGTGACCGAGTCACCGTCCTTCAGGGCGGTGTCCAGCGAGCCGGTGAACCGCACGTCCTCGTCGTTGACGTACACGTTCACGAACCTGTGCAGCCCGCCGGCCTTGGTGATCAGCCGCTCCTTGATGCCGGGGTGGTTCGACTCCAGGTTGTCGACCAGCGCGGCGAGCGTCGTGCCGGACGCCTCGACGGACTTGGCGCCGCCGGTGTAGCTGCGCAGGATGGTCGGGATGCGGACCTCGATCGCCATCTGAGTACAGCTCCCTCGTGCAAGCGGTGGACGTGCGGGACAGCGGCGGTGGCCGAACGGCGGTGGCCGAACACCGGGGGCGCGCCGGGCTAGTCGTAGAGCGTGGCCGTCGGGGTGTGTCCCAGCAGGTAACGCTCGACGATTTCGACCTCTTCCTCGGTCACCACACCATCGACGATCCGGAATGAGCGGAACTCGAGGCTGTCTGGCCGGCGGGTGGACACCAGCACGTAGTGCGCGCCGGGTTCGTTGGCGTAGGAGATGTCGGTGCGCGAGGGGTACGCCTCGGTGGCGGTGTGCGAGTGGTAGATCACCACCGGCTCCTCGTCCCGGTCGTCCATCTCCCGCCACACCCGCAGCTGCTCGGTGGCGTCGAAGCGGTAGAACGTCGGCGACCGCTCGGCGTTCGTCATCGCGACGAACCGCTCCGGCCGGTCGGACCCGGCCGGACCGGCGACCACCCCGCACGCCTCGTCGGGGTGGTCCCGCCGGGCGTGCGCGACGATCGCGTCGTAGGTGGTCCGGTCGATCGTCAACACCCTGCCAGGGTAGCGAGGCCGGCGTCGCCGCGGGTTCCCCGGCCGGCTCACTCCGTGGCGGACTCCCCCAAGGTGGCCTCGACCAGCAGCTCCTGCAGCAGGGTCAGCCACCGGTACAGCTCGTACCCGGGGCCCCGCGGGTCTCCCGGCTCAGGGGTGTCCATCTCCTCGGTGACGTCCAGCCGGGTGCCGACCACCAGCCGGATGTCGTTGAGTGCGGACAGCCAGGCCCGGGTGTCCTCGGCGTCCAGGCACACCCGGCCGCCATCCGCGGGCAGCGAGTCGAGCACCCGCTGGGCGGTCTCGCTCTTGTGCTGGCGCAGCGTGGCCTCGGTCAACCGGCGGAACTCGCTGGCCGCCTCGGCGTCGTCGGTGTACCCGTCCGGCAGCAGCCGGGCCAGCGCCGGGTCGCGCGGGGGCTGCGTGGACCCGCCGATGCCGACCAGCGCCTCCAGCGGGTCGGCGTCCGGGCCGGCACCCGGGCCGCTCTCGCCGACCAGCTCCCGCATCCCGGTGACCAGGCCGCGGAGCACCTGCGCGTCGGCCGGGTCGAAGCGCATCACGATGCCGGCGCCGCGCCGGCCGACCCATTCCATCAGGGCTGCTGCAGGGTGGCCCACAGGCCGGCGGCGTGCAGCCGGCTGACGTCGTACTCCATCTGCTCCCGCCGCCCGCTGGAGACCACCGCCTTGCCCCTGTGGTGCACGTCCAGCATCAGGGCGGTGGCCTTCTCGCGGGTGTACCCGAACAGGTCCTGGAACACGTACACCACGTACGACATCAGGTTGATCGGGTCGTTCCACACGATCGTGATCCACGGCCGGTCAGGGTCGTGCCGTGCACTGTGCTCGGTCTCCTCGGTGCGTTCCGGAGCGAGGCTTCCCGCCATTGCCCCATGGTGCCATGCCGCCCGTCCGGACGCCGAGGACGCCCGGCCGGGACGGCGCCCGGCCTACCGCCCGGCGGGTCGGTGCGGCGGGGTGTTGCGCTCAGCCCACGCCGGCCGGCTGCTCGTCGGCTGTGGTCGACCCGGGGGCCGCCCCGGGGGCCGGCCGGGACACGCCCGCCGGCTCCTCGGCCTCCAGCGACACCTTCGGCAGGATCCGCTCCAGCCAGCGGGGCAGCCACCAGTTCGCCGGCCCGAACAGGTGCATCGACGCCGGCACCAGCACCGTGCGCAGCACGAACGCGTCCAGGAACACCGCGCCGGCCAAGCCGATGCCGAACGACTTGGTCACGACGTCGGGCAGCAGCACGAACGCCCCGAACACGCAGATCATGATCGCCGCGGCCGCGGTGATGATGCCGCCGGTGGCGCTCTGCCCGACCCGGATGGCGCGCCGGTTGTCGTGGCTGTGCACCCACTCCTCGTGCATCCGGCTGACCAGGAACACCTGGTAGTCCATGGACAGACCGAACAGGATCGAGAACAGCATCACCGGCAGGAACGGGGCGATCGGCCCGGCCTTGCCGACGCCGACCATCGGCGCCAGCCAGCCCCAGCCGAAGACCGCCGCCAGCAGCCCGAACGCCGCGGCGGCCGCGAACCCGTTCATGACGGCCGCGGTCAGCGGCACCAGCAGGCTGCGGAACGCCACCATGAGCAGCAGGAACGACAACCCGACCACCACCGCGAAGAACAGCGGCATGGCGTTGCTGAGGACCTTGGAGAAGTCCTTGGTGATCGAGACCATGCCGAAGGTGTAGGCGTGCTCGATGTTGCCGGTGGTGGCCGCCGGGAGCAGCTGGCCGCGCAGCCGGTCGATGGTCGCGCCGGTGGCGTCGTCCTGCGGCGCGGTCGTCGGGTAGGCGGTGATCATGGCCAGCCCCTTGCCGGGGATCTGCCGGGGCGGCTGCACGCTGGCGATGCCCGGGTCGGCGGCCACCGCGTCGGCCAGCCGTTGCAGGTCGGTGGTGGCGTCGCCGGTGGTCTCGGCGACGATCGTGACCGGCCCGTTGAAACCCGGCCCGAAGCCCTCGGCCAGCAGGTCGTACGCCTTGCGGGTGGTGCTGCCCGCGGGGTCGTTGCCGGCGTCCGGGAAGCCCAGCCGCAGCGAGAGCGCGGGCAGCGCCAGCACCACCATCACGCCGACAGCAAGCAGCGCGGGCAGCACCGGGCGCCGCTCGATGCGGGTCGACCAGCGGTCCCAGAAGCCGGACCGCTCGGCGACGGCGCCGGCGGCCAGCAGCCGCCGCTGCCGCCGGGAGAGCACCCGGGCGCCGAACAGGGCCAGTAGCGCCGGCAGCAGGGTGAGCGAGCCGAGCATGGTCAGCGCCACGCACAGCGCCGTCGCGATGGCCACCCCGACCAGGAACTTCACCCCGAGCACGATCAGCCCGAGCAGGGCGATCACCACGGTCAGGCCGGCGAACAGCACCGCGCGCCCGGAGGTGTTGCCGGTCACCTCGATGGACTCCACCCGCGGCATGCCCCCGCGCAGGTTGCGGCGGTGCCGGGTGACGATGAACAGCGCGTAGTCGATGCCGACGCCGAGCACCATCAGCGAGGCGAGGTACGGCGCGAACTCGGCGATCGGCACCGGGTGCGACAGCAGGCTGATGATGCCCTGGCCGGCCAGCAGCGCCAGCAGCGCGGTGATCAGCGGCAGCAGCATGGCCAGCAGCGAGCCGAACGCGACGTAGAGGATGACCGCGGCGGCCAGCACCCCGATCAGCTCGCTGACGCCGGCGCCCTCCCGGGTGGTCACCCGCTGGAACGCGATGCCGCCGCCCTCGATCTGCACGGCGTCGCCGCGGGCCGCGGTCGCCGCGTCCCAGACCCGCTGCACGGCGTCCCGCGGCACGTCGTTCGCGGAATCGTCGAACTGGACGACGGCGTACCCGATCGTGCCGTCCTTGCTGACCTGCGCGGCGGCCCTGGCCCGCTCGGCGGCGACCAGCTGCCGGACCGCCTGGTCGGTGGCGGCCGGACCCAGCCGGGCCCGAGCGGCCGCCGCGGCGGTGCGCTCGTCGAAGTACGGGCTCTGCACGGACACCACATGCGGCGAGCCGGCAACGGTGGCCAGCATGGGGGCGACGCGCTGCCGGACGTCGGGGTCGGTGATCCGGCCGCTGTTGGCTCTGATCACGATGGTGTCGCTGTCGCCGCCCTGGGTGCTGTCGACCCTGTCCAGCAGGTCCAGCACCGCCTGGGTCTGGGTGCCGGGCAGCTGGAAGTCGGCCCGGAAGTCCGACCCGACCGCCTGGCCGGCAATGAACAGGCCTGCGGCGGCCACCAGCCAGACCGCCACGACCAACCACCGGAACCGGACCGCGCCCCGCGCGAGTGCCCCCATCGCCCCGCCCCCTCCTGCGTGATGGCTCTCCGCGAAAAGTATCCGCCGGCCGCTGTGAACTTCCTGAGAGACATCTGCCCTATGGGGCAGCCGGGGGGTTGCGGCGCGCGGCGGGTCTACGGCGGGCGGCGGGGCGGCCTGGCCGTACGCTGTCCGGACGTGAGGTCGACGGGCTTGTTCACCGACCACTACGAGCTGACGATGTTGACCGCCGCGCTGCGGGACGGCTCGGCCGGCCGGGAGTGCGTGTTCGAGGCGTTCGCCCGCCGGTTGCCGGAGGGTCGGCGGTATGGCGTGGTGGCCGGCACCGCGCGGCTGCTCGACGCGATCGAGGCGTTCCGGTTCGACCCGGCCGAGCTGGACCACCTGCAGGCGAACGGGGTGATCGACGGCGCGGCCCGGGACTGGCTGGCCGGCTACCGGTTCAGCGGCGACGTGGTCGGCTACCCCGAGGGGGAGCTGTACTTCCCGGGCTCGCCGGTGCTCACCGTGCAGGCGCCGTTCGGCGAGGCGGTGGTGCTCGAGACGTTGGTGCTGTCGGTGCTCAACCACGACTGCGCGGTCGCCGCGGCGGCGGCCCGGATGGTCACCGCCGCCGGGGAGCGGCCGATCATCGAGATGGGCTCGCGGCGCACCCACGAGGAGGCGGCGGTGGCCGCGGCGCGGGCCGCGTACCTGGCGGGCTTCGTCGGCACCTCCAACCTGGCGGCGGGCCGGCGGTACGGCGTGCCGACGATGGGCACCGCGGCGCACGCGTTCACGCTGCTTCACGGCGCCGAGGCGGACGCGTTCCGGTCCCAGGTGGCCGCGCTGGGGGTGGGCACCACGCTGCTGGTGGACACCTATGACATCAGCGCGGGAATCCGGACCGCGGTGCAGGTGGCCGGGCCGGAGCTGGGCGCGGTGCGGATCGACTCCGGCGACCTGGCGGTGCTCGCCGTGCAGGCCCGGGAGCTGCTTGACTCCCTCGGCGCGGGCGAGACCCGGATTGTGCTGTCCGGAGACCTGGACGAATACTCGATCGCGGCGCTGGCCGCCGCGCCGGTGGACGCATACGGGGCCGGCACCGCGGTGGTCACCGGGTCCGGCGCGCCGACCGCCGGCATGGTCTACAAGCTGGTCGAGGTGGCGGGGCAGCCGGTGGCCAAGCGGTCGGAGCACAAGACCACGCAGGGTGGCCGGAAGGTCGCCGTGCGCCGGCACAAGCCGACCGGGACCGCGGTGGAGGAGGTGCTGGCCCACGGCACCCCACCGGCACAGCCGGGTGACCGGGCGCTGCAGGTGCCGCTGGTGCGCGCCGGCCGGCGGGTGGAGCTGCCCAGCCTGGAGGAGTCCCGGGAGCGGCTGCGCGCGACACTGGTCAGCATCCCCTGGGAGGGCCTGAAGCTCTCCCGCGGCGAGCCGGCCGTCCCGACCAGGTATCTGGGCGCTACCGGGAAATAATGGCCGGGTGAGCAGCGCGATCATCGTGGTGGACGTACAGAACGACTTCTGTGAAGGCGGCAGCCTGGCGGTGGCCGGTGGCACCGAGGTGGCCCGGCGGATCACCGCGCGGCTGGCCGAGGGCGGTTACGACCATGCGGTGGCCACCCGGGACCGGCACATCGACCCCGGCCAGCACTTCGCGGCGAAGCCGGACTTCGTCGACAGCTGGCCGGCGCACTGCGTGGTGGGCACGCCCGGGGCCGAGCTGCGGCCGGAGCTGGACACCGGCCCGCTCGATGCGGTGTTCGACAAGGGCGAGTACACGGCCGCGTACAGCGGCTTCGAGGGGGCGGCGGGCGGCGTCGGGCTGCGCGCCTGGCTCGACGAACGCGCGGTGACCGAGGTGGAGGTGTGCGGCATCGCCACCGACCACTGCGTGCGGGCCACCGCGCTGGACGCGGCCCGCGCCGGGTACGTCACCACCGTGCGGCTGGACCTGACCGCGGGCGTGGCGGCGGCCAGCACGGCCAAGGCGCTGGACGAGCTGGCGGCCGCCGGGGTCGCCCTGGTCGGCACGCCGATCGTGTCCGGTGCCGAGCCCGGCTGAGCGCAACCCGGGCTCAGCGTGCGCCGGGCCGTGCGCAAGCCGGGCCGGGCGCAGTCCGGGCCCAGCGCACGCCGGGCCGGGCGCAGTCCGGGCTGAGCGCGACCCGGGCCGGAC